>NZ_JBIVGI010000009.1:0-164263 GCF_044748625.1 Kitasatospora sp. NPDC089913
GAATGATTACCCGTAATCGGGTCAGCACTCGCGTCGAGCGGCACGGCAACCACCGGAATAGGGCGGCCCCGCGCACTGCGTCCTCGCTAGTGTTTTACTTCAAAAGGAATCTCCAACCCCGGAACAAGTCCGAGGCCGGGGATGTCAACATATCTGGCGTTGACTTTTGGCACGCTGTTGAGTTCTCAAGGAACAGCCACTTCCTTCGGGCGGCTTTCACACCGGCCCTCCGGGCGCTTCGTTCTTTCGTGTTCCCAGCCTATCAGACGTTTTCCACTCCGTTTTCCGGAGTTTCATTCGTTCCGACTTGCCGGTGTCTTCCGCGGCTTGGCGCCCCGTCCGACGTTCCAAACTGTAGCCGATCCCCGCTCCGAAAAGCGAATCCGGCCGCAATCCCCACAAATGGACACGTCAAATAAACCCGAAGCCGGGTGACGATGTTATTTCCAGAGGATTGGCCGCCCCGGGACCGTCCGCGCTGTTGCGTGTCCGGTGCTCCCTGCCAGGCGACTGGGCGACAGTACTCCTCCCGCACGCCCAGAACAAATCGCGTCCGCCCGGACCGGACCGTCGGCCGGCCGCGCCGGTCCGCTGTCACATTCCCGCACCGCCCCGGGTCAAGGCGGCAGGACCGACCGACCGTCCCGAGGAGCGCTCCATGAATCCGTTCGCCCGCGCCGCATCCGTCGCCGCGCTGACCGCCGCCCTGTCCGTCACCGCCACCTCCGTCCCCGTCCCCGCCTCCGCCTCGGCGGCCTCCGCCGCCGGAGCCGCGGCCTCGGCGTACTCGCAGCGCTGGTCGGCCGCGTGGTACGCGCCGATGATGCGGCCCTCCGCGGCGCCGTGGTTCCCGACCTGGGCGGTGCAGGGCTTCGACCACCAGTCGGTGCGGCAGGTGATACGACTCGGCGCGGGCGGCAAGGCCGTCCGGTTCCGGCTGTCCAATCTCTACGGGACGACCCCGCTGCGGCTGAGCGGGGCCACCGTCGGCCGGGCCGCCGACGGCGCGGCCGTCGTTCCCGGGACGGTACTGCCGTTGCGCTTCGGGCACCGGGGCTCCGTCGTCGTCCCCCCGGGCGGAGAAGCCCTCAGCGATCCGGTGCCGCTGCCGGTGGCGGCCCGCGACCGGGTGTCGCTGACCCTCTGGTTCGACGGACCGACCGGCCCGGCCGGCTACCACCAGCTCTCCATGACCACCACCTACCGGGCCGACGGCGACCACCGCGGGGACACCGGCCCGGAAGCGTTCACCGACGCCGTCCGCCCCGGGTTCGGCTCCTGGTACTACCTCGGCGGGGTCGAGGTCACCGGTGGGCGCCCCGTGGGCAGGGCGGTGGTGGCGTTCGGAGAGTCCACCACCGACGGGTTCGGTGCCACCGTCGACGGCGACGACCGCTACCCCGACCTGCTCGCCGAACGGCTCCTCGCCGCCGGCCGCCCGCGACCGGTGCTCAACGCCGGCATCGGCTCCAACAAGATGCTCGCCGATTCCGCCTGCGCCGGGGACAGCGCCCTGAAGCGCTTCCGCCGCGACGTGCTCGACCGTCCCGACGTCGGCACCGTCATCGTCTCCCACGGCATGAACGACATCCTCCGCAGCGGCGACCAGATCTGCGGCGTGGACCGCGACGACCCGCCGGTGACGCTCCAGCGGCTGATCGACGCCCACCGGTCCCTGATCCGGGCCGCCCACGCCCGGGGGGTCAAGGCCGTCGGCGCGACCCTGATGCCTTTCGGCGGCGCACCCTTCTGGACCGCGCAGACCGACCGGCTGCGCCGCGACCTGAACGAGTGGATCCGCACCTCCGGCGCGTACGACGCGGTGGCCGACTTCGACCGGGCCATCGACCCCGAGGGCACCGGAGCGATCCCGGACGGCTACCACGCCGGTGACCACCTCCACCCCGGACCGCTCGGGTACCGCGTCATGGCGGACAGCATCGACCTCGACAGCCTGCGCTGACCCGCCCCGGCCGCGGGGAGCGGGGGCGGCCCCCGCGACCGGAGCGCGTCAGCTCGGACGGAGGGCCTCGGTGAGACGGTCCGCGGCCTCGACGACGGTCTGCGAGAGAAGGGCGCCGGGGTGGCGGGTGAGCCGTTCGATCGGACCGGAGACCGTGACGGCAGCCACCACCCGGTTCCCCGGGCCCCGGACCGGCGCGGAGACGGACGCGACCCCGAGCTCGCGTTCCCCGATCGACTGGGCCCAGCCCCGGCGGCGGACGCCGCTCAGCGCCGTCGCCGTGAAGCGGGCCCCCTGGAGGCCCCGGTGGAGCCGCTCGGGCTCCTCCCAGGCCAGCAGGACCTGCGCGGCGGCGCCGACCTTCATCGGCAGGGTGACCCCCACCGGGACGGTGTCGCGCAGGCCGGAGAGGCGCTCGGCGGCGGCCACGCAGATCCGGACGCCGCCCTGACGGCGGTAGAGCTGTGCGCTCTCCCCGCTGACGTCGCGCAGCCTGGCGAGGACCGGCCCGGCGGCGGCCAGTAGCCGGTCCTCCCCGGCGGCGGCCGAGAGCTCGCCGAGCCGGGGGCCGAGGATGAACCGGCCCTCCACGTCCCGGGCGACCAGCCGGTGCTGTTCGAGTGCGACGGCGAGCCGGTGCGCCGTCGGCCGGGCCAGTCCGGTCACGGCCACGAGTCCGGCCAGGGTGGCCGGACCGGCCTCCAGGGTGCCGAGGATCGAGGTGACCTTGTCGAGCACGCCGACGCCGCTCGTGTTCTCCATGGATGTCTCCGTCTCAGGTCCCGCGAACCGCCGAGGGGCGCGCTCACGGAGGCCCCCCGCGGGGAGCCGGTGGGGGTGGTCAGCGAGGGCGGGCCGCAGAAGTCGGCCGATTGCCTGCGCCGGGCACGAGACGGGTACGCGAAAGGTCCGGGACGGGAAGCGCCCGGGGGAAGGACAGCACAGAGAGCACCGTGTCTCCTCATCTTTCCCGCGCCACATTGGCGACAGGCCGGAGTTGGCACTGATCCCGCCCGGCACGGCGCGTACTTCGGACGCCGGGTCGAACGGGGAGCTGCCGGGGCTTCGTAGGGCCGGTCCCTCCACCCCTCTGGATGATTCGCGAAGAACGATACAAGACTCCGGAGGCCGGCTGCCAAGCCCCCGGTGCCCGAGCTGCGCCCGGACCGGGCCTGCAGCGTCCCGGGGCCGTCGGCGCGGTGGCCTGCAGTCGGGCGAGGCCGGGTACCGGCCGGTGGAAACGTCAGGCCACGGGCCCCGGAACGTCCCCCGCCGGGCGGTACCGCGCCACGATTCCCCCGACCGCCCGCAGCAGCCGCTCCCCCGCCCGGTCGACGCTCCCGTTCTGGACGGCGACCTGGGCGCCCTCGAGCGCGAAGGTGATCTCGGCCGCCGCCTGCTCGGGGTCGGACAGCCCGGCCCGCGCGCAGATGCCGGTCAGCCGCCGGGCCTGCTGTTCCTTGTGCTCCTCGATCACCTGCCGCGCGGGGTCGGAGCGGTCGGGCAGCTCGGCCAGGGAGTTGATGAACGGACAGCCCCGGTACGAGACCGCCGGCAACCCGTCGGCGATGAACCGGGCCAGGCCCAGGATCTGCTCCTCGGGCCGGTCCGGGTGCTCCGCCTCGACCCGGTCGAACGCCGCCCGGTAGTCGGCGGCGACGATCCGCAGCCACTCCGCGACCAGGGCGTCCTTGGTCTCGAAATGACGGTAGATCGCCATTTTGGTGGTCCCGGCCTTCTCGGCGATCGCCTGGACGCCCACCCGCCGGATCCCCTCGCTCTGGAAGAGCTCCTCGGCGGCGTCGAGGATGCGCTCGCGCGGCGGGAGTTTCGCCACCCGGCTCGGCCTTCTGACGGGCGTTGTCATGGCTGTTCGTGGCCTCCGGTCGATTGCGGCCGCTGCGCGTCCCCAGGTTCCTGCTACGGTACCAGTCCGTTCCAGGCGATACCGATCGGTATCGCCAGGGACCAATCGGTACCGTCAAGGACCGAGCGGTACTGTCATCGATTCCGGGAGGGACCATGGACATCACCGAGTACGTCCGCCACGACGCGGTGGGGCTGGCCGAACTCGTCGCCCGGGGGGAGGTGACCCCCGCCGAACTGGAAACGGCCGCGCGGGCGGCCGAGCGGGCCGTCGGCCCGCGGATCAACGCCGTCGCGGAGACCTGGCCGGCCGACGACGCGCCCCGCCCCGGCAGCACCCCGCTGGCCGGGGTCCCGTTCCTGGTCAAGGACCTCGGGGTGACCGCGGCCGGACGCCGGACGGAGCTCGGCAGCCGCCTCGCCGCCGGCCAGGTCGCCGACGGGGACTCCACCCTGATGACGCGTCTGCGCCGGGCCGGCCTGGTGACCTTCGGGCGCACCACCACCCCGGAGATGGCCTACAGCACCACCACCGAACCCGTGCTGTACGGCGCGACCCGCAACCCCTGGGACCTCACCCGCAGCGCCGGCGGCTCCAGCGGCGGCGCGGGCGCGGCCGTCGCCGCCGGGATCGTGCCGGTCGCGCACGCCACCGACGCCGCCGGTTCGATCCGCATCCCCGCGGCCTACAACGGCCTGTTCGGGCTGAAGCCGACCCGCGGCCGGGTGCCGATGGGCCCGGCCGTCGACGAGATCTTCAACGGTCTGGCCGTGCACGGCAGCGTCAGCCGGACGGTGCGCGACAGCGCCGCCCTGCTCGACCTGGTCCGGGGCCCGGAGCCGGGCGACCCCTACGCCGCGCCGGAGCCGCCCCGCCCGTACGCGCAGGAGGTCACCCGGGAGCCGGGCCCGCTGCGGATCGGCGTCCTCACCCGGCCGTGGGGCGGGCGGCCGGTCGCGCCGCCGGTCGCCGGGGCGCTCGCGCGCACCGTGCTCCTGCTGGAGTCGCTCGGCCACCGGGTGACCGAGGCCGAGCCCGGACTCGGTGTCGACTGGGAGGAGTTCGTCCTGGCCAACGCCCGCCTCTGGACGGTGAACCTCACCGCCTGGATCGACGAACTGGCCGCCGCCCTCGGCCGGCCGGTCGACTCCTCGACCCTCGAACCGCCCACGCTCGCCGGCTACCACTACGGGCGGCGGGTGGGCGGCGCCGAGTTCGTGACCGCCCTGGCGGTCCGCAACCGGGTCTCCCGCAGCCTGGCCCGCACCTTCGAGGACCACGACGTCCTGCTCTCCCCGACCGTGCCGGACCTGCCGGTGCCGCTCGGCACCCACGGCCGGGGCGCCGAGGCGCTGGACGGCCTGGGCTGGCTCCGCCGGATCCTCGACCTCTCGCCGTTCACGGCGGCGTTCAACGTGGCGGGCACGCCCGCGATGTCCGTACCACTGACGGTCGACAGCGGCACGGGGCTCCCGATCGGCATGCAGTTCGCGGCCGGGTACGGGCACGAGGGCCGTCTGTTCCGCCTCGCCGGGCAGCTCGAACGGGCGGACCCGTGGTCGGAGCGGACGCCCGCGGTCTGGGCCGGACACCACCGGAGCCGCTGAGGCCCCGGCCGGGAGCCGCCGGGGCCGCCGGGGCGCACGGCGGCCCGGCGGTACCCCGCGGGCTCACTCCGCCAGAACGGTGGCGATGCGGCGGATCAGCTCGCGGCCGCGCGCCCGGTCGGCGACGTCCACGACCGTCAGCACCTCCGGGTTCGCGGCCGCCCACAGCATCGCGACATGGACGAGCAGGGCGAACAGGACCTCGGGCTCGAACCGGGTCGACACCCGGCCCTCGGCCTGCCCCCGGGCGACCTCGGCACTGCGCCTGCGCACCTCGGCGACCGCGAGCTCGTTGAAGGCGTCGCCGCGCTCCAGTCGCTGCCAGGTGATGATCCGGGGCATCTCCGGGTGCTCGGCGTAGAGGTCGCCCAGCCCGGCCGCGAACCCGGGCAGGTCGTCGACGTCGAGCGGCACGCCGACCACGATCTGCTCGACCATCTCGTTCCAGACCGCGTCGAACAGCCCGGCCTTGTTCCCGAAGTAGTGGTAGATCTGCGCCTTGTTGCTCCGCGCGGCAGCGGCGATGCGGTCGACGCGCGCGCCGTTCAGCCCGTGCGCGGCGAACTCTGCCCGGCCGGCCGCGATGAGTCTCCGCTTGGTGGCTTCGGCGTCGCGCTCCATGCACCCTGCTCCTAACTAACCGTTTACTTGACAGGCTCACCAGGACCACAGTGTAATCAACTAACCGTCCAGTTGAATACGGCCGCAGTCGCGCGCCTTCGGGGCAGGGGAGGGAACCGGGCGTGGAACCGGGCACGGTGATGGTCGGCCGGGACGACGAGCGGGCGCGGCTGTCCGCGTTCGTCCGGGCCCCCGACGGACAGACGCTGCTCCTCAGGGGCGAGGCGGGCGTCGGCAAGAGCACCCTGCTCGACCTGGCGGCGCGGCTCGCGGCCGAGGACGGGCACCTGGTCGTCCGCGCCACCGGGGTCGAGGCGGAGAGCGGGCTCCCGCACGCCGGGCTGCACCAGCTGCTCTACCCGCTGCTCCCGGAGGCCGACCACCACTCGACCGCCCGCACCGGGCAGCACCCCGAGGCCCCCCGGCTGGGCGCCACCGCCCGCGCCGCCCTCGACACGGCCTTCGGCCGGTCCGACGGTCCGCCGGTGCCGGTCATGGCGCTCGGCATCGCCGTGCTCGAGCTGCTCTCCTGGACGGCGGCGAAGGGCCGCCCGCTGCTGCTCGTCCTCGACGACGGCCAGTGGCTGGACGGGGCCAGCGCCGAGGTGTGCGGATTCGTCGGCCGTCGGCTGGCCGGCCGCCCCGGCGTCAAGCTCCTGGTCGCCGTCCGGGCCGACACCGCCTCCCCCTTCGACACCGCGGCACTGCCGGAGGTGCCGGTCGGCGCCCTCGCCGACGCCGACGCCACCCGCCTGCTGGACCTGCACCACCCGCAGCTCGGCCGGCAGGTCCGCGGGCTCGTCCTGGAGCAGGCCGGCGGCAACCCGCTCGCCCTGCTCGAGCTGCCCGCCCACCTCGCCGCCGGCCCCGGCGACCGGGCCGGCCAGGACCTCCTGGGCCTGCACGGCGTCCCGCTCCCCCGGCGGATCCAGGAGATCTACGCCGCCCGCCTCGCCCGCCTCGGCGACACCGTCCGCGCGGAACTGCTCCTGGGCGCCCTGGACGGAGCGGCGGCCCGGCCCGGCGACGGCCCGGCGCCGATCGCCCGCTACCGCATGCGCGAGGTCGACGAAGCCGTGGCCTGCGGCCTGTTGGTCGTCGAACCAATGACCGGCGAGCCCGCGTTCCGGCACCCGCTGGTGCGGTCGAGCGTCGTCCAGCTCGCCTCACCCGACCAGCGCCGCTCCGCCCACCGGGTCCTGGCGCAGCTGCACCGGGAGTACCCCGAACGGCGCGCCATCCACCTGGCGGCCGCCACCGTCGACCCCGAGGAGGGCGTGGCCGCCGACCTGGAGGCCGCCGCCCGGTCGGCCACCAGGCGCGGCGGCGCGCGGATGGCCGTCTCCTGGCTGACCCGCGCCGCGGAACTGAGCGAGACCCGGGTCGACCGCTCCAGGCGGCTCGGCGAGGCCGCGTACGTCGCCGGGCAGGCGGACCACCTCGGCCGGGCACGCAGCCTCGCGCTGGCCGCCGCCGCGCCCGGCACGGACGGGAGCCCCGCCGCCGTCCTCGCCGAGTGCTACCTGGCGCTGTACCGGGACGGCGAGGTGAGGGCCACCCACCGCCGGATCGTCGCCGCCGTCGAGCGGCTCCGGGACTCCCCCGACCGCGGCCGCCGCCCCGGCCACAGCACCGACCCCGGCACCGACCCCGGCGCCGGCGGCCCCCGTCCCGGCCCCGACCGCCCCGACGAGGTGCTCGACCGGCTCGTCAGCCTCCTGCTCGCCGTCAGCCAGTACGCGGGAGACCGCGCCACCTGGCGGCGCACCCACGAGGTCCTCACCACCCTCGGCGAGCGCGCCTCCGAACGCGCGTGGATGTACGGCAGCACCTGGAGCGACGTCGTCCGGCACGGCTCCGGCTGGTCCCGGCGGGTGGAGCGGGCCTCGGCCGACCTGGAGGACCAGGACCCCTGGGACGTCACCCGCCTCGCCGTGTCGGCCTACCACCTCGACGTCCTGAGCCCGCTGCGCCCCTACCTGGACCGCGTGGTCGACCGCGAACTCGACACCGGCGCCATGTCCAGCGGCATCGTCATGCTGCACCTGGTCCTGCTCGACCAACTGGCGCTCGGCCAGTGGGACGCCGCCGAACGCACCGGACACCGCGCCCTCGCCCTGGCCACCGAACGCGGCCACGGCCTGTTCGCCCACCAGACCCGGGCCTACCTCGCCCAACTCGCCGCCGTGCGCGGCCGGACGGCGGAGGCCCGCGAGCTGCAGACCGCCGTCGACGCCTGGGCCCGCCCGCGCGGCGTCGGATTCCTGACCCAGATCGCCGACGCCGTCGGCGCCACCACCGCGCTCAGCGCCGGCGACTACGAGACCGCGTTCCTCCACGCCATCGGCATCACGTCGCCGGGAGCGTTCCGGCCCTACGCCTACCAGGCCTCGCGGACCCTGCTCGACCTCGTCGAGGCCGCCCTGCACACCGGCCGCGCCGGGCAGGCCCGGGCCCACGCGCTGGCCGCGCGGGACGCGGGCCTGCCCGACCTGTCCCCCCGACTGGCCCTGATCACCCACGGCGCCCTGGCCATGACCGCCGAGGACGACACCGAGGCCGCGGCCCACTACGCCCGGGCGCAGTCCCACCCGGCCGCCGAGCGCTTCCCGTTCGAACTGGCCCGGATCCGGCTCGCCCACGGCATCGCCGTCCGCCGCCTGCACGGCGCCGCGGCCGCCCGCCTCCCGCTCACCCAGGCCGCCAACGCCTTCGACCGCCTCGACGCCCCCGCCTGGGCCGCCCGCGCCCACGCCGAACTCCGGGCCGCCGGCGTCGCACCCCACTCCCCCGCCCCCGCCCCGCTGCCGCTGACCTGGCAGGAACGCCGCGTCGCCGAACTCGCCGCCGGAGGCCTGACCAACAAGGAGATCGGCGAACAGATGCGCCTCTCCCCCCGCACCGTCAGCGCCCACCTCTACCGCGCCTTCCCCAAGCTGGGCATCACCACCCGCGCCGCCCTCCGCGACGCCCTCACCCGCATCTCCGAACCGGCCCCGGCGCCGTCTCCCTGAGGACAGCGGCGGCCGTCGGCCCGTTCAGCCGAGTTCCTCGGCGAGGCCGACGACGATGCCCTCAGGGCCGCGGACGTAGCAGAGCCGGTAGACGTTCTCGTGCTGGACGTTCTCGTACTGGACGATCTCGCCGACGAGTTCGCCGCCGCGGGTGCCCAGGCGGGTGACGACGTCCTCGATGTCGTCGACGGCGACGAGGACGTTGTCCATGCGCCGGATCGCCATGCGGGGGCCTCCTGGGTCCGGTGAGGTGCAGCCTCCGGCCACGGTAGCCGCCGGGCGGCCGTGACCCCGGTCCGGCCACCCGTTCGGATGCACCGCGCGCCCGGCCGGGGGCGCGGAAGTCCGGGGCAGACCCGAGGCTGGAGTGGGCTCCGGCCCCCACGGTTCCCGTCACGGCTCGACATCGACGCAGGAGGACATACATGACGACCAAGGCCAGCATCGTCTTCGCCCACGGACTCTGGGCCGACGGCTCGTGCTTCAACAAGCTCGTCCCCGCCCTCCAGGCCGAGGGCCACACGGTGTCGTGCTCGCAGCACGGCCTCGACTCGCTGGCGGGCGACGTCGCGTGCGTCACCCGCTCCATCGACCACGTACCGGGCCCGGTGGTGCTGGTGGGGCACTCCTACGGCGGCACCCTGATCACCAAGGCCGGCGTCCACGACCGCGTCGGCGCGCTGGTCTACATCGCCGCGCTCGCCCCCGACGAGGACGAGACCTCGCAGGACCAGCAGAACAAGTTCGACGTCACACCCGTGTTCGGGAAGCTCGACATCAGCCAGGGCCGCATCTGGCTCACCGAGGCCGGCGTCCCCGACTTCTGCGGCGACCTGCCGGAGGAGGAGCAGAAGCTCGTCCTGGCGACGGGCGCCGTGCCCGTCCCGGACCTGTTCGGCCAGCAGGTCCCCGGTACCGCCTGGCGCACGAAGCCCAGCTGGTACATCGTCGCCAACAACGACCGCACCGTGAACCCGGACCTGGAGCGGGCGGCCGCCGAACGCATGGGCGCGAAGACCTACGCCGTCGACAGCAGCCACGTGCCCATGCTGTCCCACCCGGACTTCGTGCTCGACGTCATCCGCGACGCGGCCCGGAGCCTCGCGGCGTAGGCGACGTGCCGAGCCCGGCGGCGCAGCACCCCGCCGCCCGGCCGGCGCGAGTCAGCCCGCCCGGACCCGGCGCTCCGGCCGACCCGCCCCCGGTCATGACGCCCCGCCGATCCGGCGGTCCCCGCCATGAGGCTGTCGGGCGGCGGCCGGTGGGCCCCGGGGTCAGTCGCGGTCGGGGGTGAACGGCCCCTCGTCGAGGAAGCGGCGCAGCAGGCGCGCGAAGGTCCGGGCGTCCTCCGGCGGCCAGCCCGCGAGGGAGGTCTCGATGTCGGCGGCCAGTCGGCGGCGGGTCACCGCGACGACGTCGTGGCCGCCGTCGGTGAGCGCCAGCAGGGTCGCGCGGCGGTCCGCCGGGTCGGGGCGGCGTTCCAGCAGGCCGGTCCGCTCCAGGCGGTCGGCGCGGCGGGTGACGGTGGTGCGGTCGAGGCCGATCTCGCGGCCGAGGTCGGCGGCGCTGAGGGGGCCGGTGCGGGCGAGGCCGCTGAGGACCGGGTAGGTGAGGTCGTCGACCTCCTCGCCGAGTCCCTCGGTCAGCCGGGCGTGGAGGTCGGTGCGGGTGCTGCGCCGGAGGAGCAGCCCGAGGGCCTCGGCGATGTCCTGTCCTGTCGTATCGGTCACCCCCGAAGATTAGCGTGCGCGAGGCACGCTTCTCCTGCTACAGTCATAAGCGTGCTCAAGGCACGCATTTCATCGGGGGTCGCAAGGCCGCCCGTCACCCCACCGGAGGACCTCATGAACGCCACCGCCGCCACCACCCGCACCGACATCCGCACCGCGCTCACCGACCTCCTCCTCACCCCGGGCCTCGACCTCGACGAGGCCGCCGACCGCCACTTCGCCCCCGACTACCGCCAGCGCACCGACGGCAGCTGGGCGGACCGCACCGAGTTCCTCGCCCACATCGCCCACCTGCGCACGGTCGTCGCCGGCGGATCGGTCGAGGTGCACGACGAGCTCGCCGACGGCGACCGCTACGCCGACCGGCACACCATGGAGGTCGTCAAGACCGACGGCTCCACCGTCCGGATGGAGGTCTACCTCTTCGGCGAGTTCGCCCCCGACGGCCGCTTCCTCCGGATCGAGGAGACCACCCTCATGCTGGCGGGCAGCGACGCCGATCGGAACCTCGGCAGCGCCCGCTGAACCCCCTGCCCGCCGAACCCCGCCGGACGAACCCCCCGCCCGCCGAACCCCGCCGGACGACCGGCGCCGCGTCAGCGCCCCCGATCCGCCGGAGGTCCGGACGGCTCGGAGGCCGCCGCTCCCGGCGCCGGTCCCCGCCGGTCGGCGTAGACCGCCCAGAGCACCGAGACCAGCGGCACCGCGACCACGGCACCGATCACCCCGGCCGCGATGCTGCCCGCGAGCACCGCGACGGCGACCACCACCGGGTGCAGGCTGACCGCCCTGCTCATCACCAGCGGGTGCAGCAGATGGCCCTCGATCTGGCCGATCACCACGATCAGCAGCAGCACGACGATCGCGATCACCGGCCCCCGGGCGGCCAGCGCCACCACCGAGGCGACCAGCATCGCGATCGGCGAACCGATCAGCGGCACGAAGGAGGCGAGGAACTCCAGCACCGTCAACGGCACGGCCAGCGGCACGCCGAGGAAGTAGAGCGCGATGCCGACCATCACCGCGTTGGTCGCGGCGACGACGAAGATGCCCCGGGTGTAACCGGCGAAGGTCCGCCAGGCCACCCGGCCGCCCCGGTCGAGGTGCTCCCCGGCCGCGGCCGGGAACTGGGCGGCGGTCCACCGCCACATCCGTCCCCCGGAGTGCAGGAAGAACACCGACATGAACACCGCGAGCGCGGCGCCGCTCCCCAGCTCGACCAGCCGCCGGCCACCGCTGACGGCCGTGCTGATCAGCGTCGAGCGGTGTGCGGAGACGAAGTCGGCGACCTTCCGCTGCAGGTCGTCGAAGGTCGAGGGCTCCAGGCGGAACGGCGCCCCCTCCAGCGCCTTCTCCAGGCGGTCCAGTCCGCCCTCGAACTCCCGGCTCAGGCGGTCCAGGTCGTTCGCCACGATCTCGCCGACCAGCGCGAGCAGGCCGGCCGGCACCAGGATCGCGACGGCCAGACCGATCAGCACCGCGAACGGGCGGGGGACGACCCGGCCGGCCAGATCCACCAGCGGCCGGACCACCGAGGTGATCACCAGGGCGAGGAACGCGGCCAGCGTGATCAGGTGGAACCGCCCCAGCACCGTCAGCACCAGGTACCCGGCCACCGCGACGGCGAGCAGCCGCCACGCGTAGTCGGAGAGCCGGCGCAGCACGGGGCCCGCGCCGGTGGCGGCCGGAACCGGGCCCGGGGAGCCCGGGCGGCGGGGGTCCCGGCGGCGGGGGCCGGGCCGCCTCAGCGGCATGCCGCACCGCCGCCCGGCGCGGGGCGCCGTCCGGGGAGTCCTCCGGTACTGCTGGGGTGCGAGAGCGGCATGAACCCTGGATAGCGGGTGGAGCGGCCCGCGGGGTGTTCCCGCGCCGACGGGCACCCGCCCGGCCGATCCTGCGGGCCCGGCGATCCCGTCCGGCCCGTGCGGCTCCCTCCGGCCCGTGCGGCCCGGTCCGGCTCCGTGCGGGCCCCTCCGGCTCCGGTAGCGTGGCGCCATGATCACCGGTCGTTCCCTGGCCACCCGTCTGAGCGCACTGGCGGCCCGGGTCCCGTTCGACCTCGCCGTACTTCCCGGCCTCGACGCCACCGCGGCCCCCGGCCCCGACACCACCGCGCTCCCCGCGCCGGTGCCGCCCGCCGAGCGTGAAGTCCTGCGCCACCTGGGCGGCTTCTCCGTACCGCCGGTGGAGGTCCGCCTGACCGGCCACCCTCGGCAGCGGAGCAACCCCGCGCTGCCCGACCTGCGGCAGGTGGTGGCGGACGACGGCGGTGGCGGGCTCACCTGGGTCGACATCGCGCCGGACGGGACCTGGGGCCAGGTGCTGATGCAGTACCGGGAGGGCGGTCTGTACGTCCAGGCCCCCTCGCTCGCCGTCTGGCTGGACCGGCTGGTCACCACCGCCGAGGACCTCGTCGACGAGATCGGCTTCGAGGACGGCGTCCAGCCCTACGCGGACGAGTTCTGGGACGCCCTCCACCCCGACGGCCCCTCGCTCCCCCTCCACCCCGCACCCTCACTGCGCACCGACGCCACCGACGCCGCCGACCCGACCCTCGCCGCCCTGGCCCGGCACGTCCCCGACAACGCCCTCGTCGCCGATCTCCGCGACGCCGCCCCGGGCAGCCACGCCCGCTTCGACCGCGCCTGCGGCCCGCACCGGCTCCTCCGCGCGGCCGACGCCCCGGTGTTCGCCGCCGTCCCCTGGGACTGGCAGCACGACCGGCCCCGGTGAACAACTCCGAACACCCGTACCCCCCGCAACACCCCGACTAGGCTTGCCCGGACAGGACAGTGTTCGAACAAGGGGGGACCACCGTGCCGTACGCGATCGGTGCCAAGGTGAAGCTGACCAGGGACGTTCCGGTCACCGCCGACGGCAGGGCCGCCGGGATCGGCTCCCCCGGCCCGCTCTCCCTCGCCACCGGCCTGACCGGCACCGTCACCGGCGCCGCCCAGGGCTCCGGCGGTGCCGCCGACGCCCTCCGCGCGAGCTTCGACGAACAACTCCGCGGCGCCCGCCTGGACAGCTTCGCGGCCGGCCTGGTCGACGACCTGCGCCAACGCGTCGTCGCCGCCGGAGCACCTACTACCGGCACCGGCACCCGGACCGACTACCGGGTGCGCTTCGACAACGGCTTCGTCCTCGACGGACTCGACGAATCCGCCCTGGCCCCGGCCTGATCCCGGCCCGCCACCCGGCCGCTGCACCCCGGCCCGCCACCCGGCCGCCGCGTCCCGGCCCGCCACCGACCCGCGACAGTCCGTCCGGCACCGACGGTGCGCCCGGGCCGTGATCCGGCCCGGGACGCAGCCGCCCTCGGCGCCGCGACCGCTCAGTGGACGCCGGGAGGGTTGGGGAAGTTGTTGAGCTGCAGCAGGTTCCAGCTCTGGTTCCCGGTGTTCCACGCCTCGTCGGTGGTGATGCAGTCCCACTGCTGGAGCCGGGCCTGCTGGACCGGTGTGCCGTTCGAGGCCGTCGCGTCCAGGCACCTGCCGGTGGCCCGGTTCTTCAGGATCATGGTCGTGGGGAAACACATACAGGTGTGCCCGACCCAGGCGGTGGTCCATTCGGCCGGCGCGTAACCGGCGTCGCAGTACGGGTACTGGAGGATGCCGGTGCCGTTGCCGTAGGTCCCCGAACGCCAGTCGAGCATCAGGCACTGGCCGGAGTGCCTGGCCTTGATCCGGAAATACCCGTTCCCGCTGTCGAGCAGCTCGTACTCCTGGGACGCACTGGCGTTGTTCGGCCACAGGAACACACCGGTGTACGGGTCGGCCGACGCCCACATGACGTCGGCACGGAGCCCGGTCCGGGCGTTCACGAGTTCGTAGCGGGTGGGTTCGGCCGCCTGCGCGGGCGTGGCGGCGAACGCCGCGAGGACGGCGAACGCCAGTGCCGCCACCAGGGCCGCCGGGGTGACCGGAGCGGGTCGGGCGGTCCTCCCGGAACCGCCGGTCCGCCGGGGACGGTGCATCCGCATGCTGTTCTCCTCCGTAGGTCTCGACCGGCAGGCGGACGAGGCTGGTCCGCCCGGTCCGCCCGGTCCGGCCGCGCCGGCCCGGACGGCCCCCACCCTGCCGCCACGGCCTGGGTACCGACCTTGCGCGCACCTTGTCGGGCACCTTGTCGACCACCTGGTCCGGCACCTGGTCGGGCACCTTGTCGCGCACCTGTCGGACACCTTGCGGGCACCTTGTCGGGCCCGCCAGCATGGACCGTGGGGATGTTTCGCACGGGCCGTCGACCGCACGGGGGGACATGTGGACATCCGGCTGCTGGGCGAGGTCGAGGTCCGGTCGGCGGGCCGGCCGCTCGGTGTGGGGACGCCGCAGCAGCAGGTGGTGCTCGCGGTACTGGTCGTCAACGCCCGAAGACCGGTCTCGATGGAGGCACTCGTCGACCGCGTCTGGGGCTACGACCCGCCCGCCGGCCCCCGGCCCGCGCTGTACGCCCACCTCAGCAGGATCCGCGGGCTGCTGAGACAGACCACCGCACCCGGTGGCGGGCCGGCCGCGCGGGTGGAGCGCCGCCACGCCGGCTACGTGCTGGAGATCGACCCCGAGCTGGTGGACCTGCACCGGTTCCGCCGGCTCGTCGAGCAGGGCGACGGCGCGCCGGACGACGACGCGACCGGGGCCTCGACACTCGCCGAAGCCCTGGCCCTGTGGCGGGGGGAACCCCTGGCCGGCCTCCCGGGCGCCTGGGCCGCACAGGTCCGGGCGAGCTGGCACCGGCGGCGGCTGGACGCCCTGGTCCGGTGGGCGCAGGCGGAGTTCCGGCTCGGCCGCCCCGCCGCGGTCATCTCCGCCGTACCGGATCTCACCGTCGAATATCCGCTGGCCGAACCCCTCGAATGCGTGCTGATCCGGTCGTTGCACGCGGCCGGGCGGGGTGCGGAGGCGCTGGAGCGGTACGGCGCGGTACGGCGACGGCTGGCCGAGGAACTCGGCACCGGGCCCGGTGCGGAGCTCCGCAGCCTGTACCGGACCGTCCTGACCGGGGACCGTCCTCCGCCCTGAACACCCGGGCGCCCGCGGCCCCGTCGACCCGGCACGGAGGCACGGAACGGGACCCCGGCGCGCGACACGCCGTGGTGGTGTCACTCGATGAGGTGACAGTGGAGGTCGGGACCTGGCCATCGCGGTGAGCGGATTCCTAGGCTTGGCATACCTGCTTCCTGACTGCTCGCCAGATCGACGCGTCCGGGAGGACGACCATGTCCGATCACGCACCCGAGCCCGCATCAATCATCGGCCACTCACCGTCCGCCGCTCCGACGGCGGGAGTCGGCGTCCCGGCACCGGGAGTCGGCGCCCCGGCGCCCGGAGTCGGCATCCCGGCCCCGGCCACTCCCCCGAGCGATCCCCCGCCCGTGCTGGCGCCCGCCTCGCGGCACATTCCCAAGGCCACCCTGGTAGCACTGGACATCGCGCCGCCGTCCGGCGGACAGGCGTTGCTCAAGCACAGCTTCGCCCACCAACTCGCCCTGCGGCCGGGCGAGGTGGAGGCCACCGCACGGGCCGCCGGCCAGCCGGGCGGGGCCGCGCTGGCCCGACTGCTCACCGGGTACGAGGAGGGTGCGGCGGATCCACCGGGGCCCGCGCCGTTCGCCCAGGTGCCGGTCGACGACCTCGTCGCGTTCGGCCTCGCGCTCGCGCAACTGCGCCGCACCACAAGCGGTTCGGCGACCGCGCACGCCGACCGCGCCGCCGTCGCCGTCCAGAGCCTGGTGTTCAACACCCGTTCCAGCCGCCTGAGCATGCTCAACCTGGAGCGCCTGGAGATGGCGCCGGCCGGCATCCAGCGCGGTGAGCTGATCGCCACCATTCCGCTGGCCCCGCTGGAGGAGACGGCCGTCACCCACAAGGAGTGGTCGGTCACCTCCCGGGAGTTCACCTCCATCGTGACGGACTCACTGGAGAGTTACAGCGAGACGGGAGTCACCGACAACACCGAGCTCTCCCAGTCCACCGCCAACCAGCAGCAGCACTCCAACCAGTTCAACATCACCGGTACGGTGTCCGGCGGCATTCCGGTGATCAACGGCTCGGCCTCGTCCGGGTTCACCGCCCAGGACAGTTCCTCCACCTCCGCGTCGGAGAGCCGCAAGCACGCCTCCGGACTGACCCAGAAGGCGTCCTCACGGGCCAAGCAGGAACACAAGGTCACCATCTCCACCCTGACCGTCACCGGCACCGAGGAGACCACCACCCGGACGGTGAAGAACCCGAGCCAGACGCAGGCGGTCCGGATCGACTACTTCAGCCTGCTGCGCACCTGGCGGGTCCGGCTGTACCGGTACGGGCTGCGGGCGGCCTACGACATCGTGGTCCCGGAGCCCTCCGCGGCGATCCGCAAGGACTACGTCGAACTGGCCGCGCTGCGGGCCGCACTCGGCCCGTTCGTCTTCAACCTGCCGCACGACGACATCACCGACGACGTCCGTCCGGCGGACCAGGCGCCCGGGTTCCCGCCGAACCGCAAGCACTACCGCTACCTCGGCGATCTGTACGGCGTGCAGGTTCCGGACCCGCCCGAGGCCACCAAGGAGCTCTTCCCCAACGACAACGTGCCGGCCGGCGGGGGCTGGCACTTCTACCCGATGCGCTTCCGGATCGAGGACGGCTACGCCGTCTCGGCCGTGACGGCGGAGTTCCACCTCGGCATGCTCAGCGACAATCCGCGGATGCACTACGGCGTGGAGGGCAGCGGCTTCGAGAGGGACTCCGGCGACCCCCTGCACGACGCCGTGGTGCTCAGCGATCCGCCGTACAACGCCTTCAAGGGCCGCACCGGCGAGCAGAACGTGCTGATCTTCCTCCACGACGTCGGGCCCGCCTGGGTGGGCCTGAAGATCACCACCGCCCGGACGCCCGAGCTGTTCTCCCGCTGGCAGTCCCAGGTGTGGAACATGCTGCACGACGCCGCGCAGACCAGGTACCTCGCCGAACAGCAGGACATCGCCAACCGGATCGCCGCACTGGAGGACCGCCTCGCCGGGGTGGACACCCTCACCCTGCGGCGCGAGGAGAACGACGAGATCATGAAGTGCGTGCTCCGCCATCTCCTGGGCACCGAGTACGAGTTCATGGCACCCGGCGCGGTGGACGCGCTCCGCGCGGCCGGCGTGGACACCGCGCACGGCGCCGGGTTCGCGCCTGGGGTGCTCAAGCCGCCGGACGGCGCCTGGGCGAGGCTGAGGCGTCACGAGGACCTGGTCCGTTTCGTCAACCAGGCCGTGGAGTGGGAGAACGTGGTGACCTTCCTCTACTCCTATTTCTGGGACGCCCCCGACTCCTGGGACTTCGTCCGGCACCTCCGCCATCCCGACCCCACCCGGCAGGCGTTCCTGCGGGCCGGCGGGGCGCGCATCGTCCTGACCATCCGCAAGGGCTGGGAGGACGCCTGGGTGCGCTTCTGCGAGGGCGGCTTCAAGGACGCCGACATCCCCGCCGACCACCCCTACCTGACCGTCGCCCAGGAGATCGCCGCCTACGACGACCGCTACTACCCCGGCATCCCGCCGGCCAATCCGGGCCGCGGCACCGTCCGGATCGAGGACACCGTGAGCACCGAGTGCTCGGCCGTCATCGGGCCCAACCCGGCCAATCCGGGGCTGCCGGTGACCATTGCGGTCACCTCCAGCCGGGGCTTCACCCCCGGCGCGCCGGTCGTGATCGACTCCACCCGCCACCGCGACCTCCAGGAGACCTGCACGGTCGTGGCGGTTCCCGACCCCGGCCGGCTGACCCTCGACCGGCTGCTGCACCGGCACGACGGCACCGTCACCCCGATCCCCGTCGTCCAGCCCGGGGAGAAGGGCGAGCTGATCGCCGAGTGGAACGAGTACACCCCCTCCTCCGGAACCGACATCCAACTCAACACCAATCTCCCGCAGATGAGCTGAGCCGGCGGAGGCCGCGCGCTGGAGGTCCTGATGGAGGTCGGGGTCAACTACCCCTGGATGCGCAACGACCCGATCACCATCGGGCCCAACATCCACGAGAAGGGCAGACCGCACCCGTGGCAGGCGCCGGGCTCCGACCTGGACCGCAACCTCGCCACCCTGCGCGGCCTCGGCGTCACCGTGGTGCGGATGTGGCTGATGGCGCACGGCGTCAACTACGACGGGACCGTCTTCTGCGTCAGCGCCCTCAACGGGGCTGCCCGCTGGCGGTTCGAACCGCCGAAACGGCTCCACCCGAAGTTCCTCGACGACGTGGAGGAACTTCTGGTGAAGTGCGAGAAGGCGGACCTGCGGATCATCCCGGTCCTCCTCGACTTCGGCTTCTTCGACGAGCCGGAAGCCTGGTCGCTGAAGTACTTCGGCCCCGGGCCACCCACCCCGACCGACCTCAACTACGGCCGCGGCCGGCGGGCCGTGGCCGAGGACCGCAACCTCCGGGCGACCTTCGTCGAGGGCACCGTCAAACCACTGGTCGCGGCGATCGCGAAGCACCGAAGGATCGTTCACGCCGTGGACGTCGTCAACGAGCCGTACTGGTGCGTCAGCCCGATCACGGGCGACCTCTTCGGCCAGTCCGTCAACCAGGACGCCCTCACCGCGCTCATGCGGGACTGCGTGGCGGCCGTGGAGGCGGCCGGGCTGCCGTCCACCGTCGGGCACCGCTTCCACCGGGACATCGCCAACGTCTTCGGCAGCGTCAAGGTGACCCGCCCGCAGTTCCACTACTACGCCTCGCTCCCGGGGGTGGACGCCCTGCCGGTGCTCTCCGGCCTGAGCGGCACGCGCCCGTTCCTCGGCGAGTTCGGCTGCATCACCGGCGGGGAGCTGGACGCCCTGCAGCGGGACGCCACCGCCCGGGGCGACAGGGTGGTGCTCGACCAGATCGGGCCGATGCGCCGGACCCAGAACCTCTGGCCGGTTCTCCAGCAGTCCCGCAAGACCCAGGCACCGGGCGCCGTTCTCACCGAACGCCTCGACTGGCTGGCCGACTTCGGCTACGAACTGGCCCTGGTCTGGCCGAACGCCGTCCTCCCCGACCCCAGTCGCGAGGACCTCAAGATCGATGCCCTCCGGCGCGCCCAGATCGCGGAGTTCACCCGTCGCCGCCCCGGCTGAGCCCTCCTCCGTCGTTGTGCGTACCGCACCCCGCCCCTGGACGGAGGGGCGGGGTGCGGACAACGAACGGGTCGCGGTCGCGGCTAACCGAGGCCGCGGGCGTCCTGCTTCAGCGCGGTGTCGACGGTCAGCGCGGTCGCCACGACGAGGCTGAGCAGCGGGTCCGACAGCGGTCGGTGGATCTGGAGCACGTAGTTGTCGGCCGTGGTGAACATCGTCTTCGCCAGGCCTTCCCAGGTCTTGGTGATCCGGGCGATCTCGGTGTCCGTCGCGTCGACGATGGAGAAGTTCCAGGCCCGCCAGTTCTCGGCCTTGACGGCGCCGACCTTCTGCCCGCCGACCTCCAGCGCGAAGTTGATCTTCCCGATCGCGTTCTGCTGGACGATCTGGCCGACCTCCTGACCGTTCGGAAGCTGCACGACCACCCGCGACTTGATGAACTTCGCCGGGCGGGTCAGCAGCAGCACCGGGGTGCCGTGCGCGTCCCGGATCTCGAGCTTGTGGGTCAGGTACTGGTCGAGCGAAGTGAGCAGCCGTATCACCTTGCGCAGCGCACTCTGTTCGACCTGGACCACCGAGCCCAGCGTGGCACCCTGCTGGTCGAAGACGGCGTACTCGTTAGTGAGTTCGATCAGCTTCGCCTTCTGGTTCACCACCAGGACGGGCTCGGAGAAGAGGGTGCCGCCGCCACCGGCGACCGGTCCGACACCGGCCTGCTGGTGCACCTGACGCTGCACCTTGGCGGAGTCGCCGACCGGAGCGGCCGGCTGCCCGGGGAAACCGGGAGTGTTCGTGTTCTGGGACATGGCGGGCAGGCTAGGGTCAAACCTCCCCGGCCCGCTATTTCGTTCGACCGCCCCCGGGTCGGCCGGGGCTGCGGTTCGCGCCGCCGACCTGCGGATTCGACCGCCACGGGGACCAGTTGACGGCCCCCCGAGGACGACGGTGTGTCCGATGTCACACCCGGGGCACTCCCGGTGCCGTTCATAGCTGCGGGCGTCGGCGGGAGCACCGCGGCTCCGTCGGCACCGGCCGGACGACCACAGCCGCCTCCGTCGACGGGGCGACCGACCGGGCCCGGCCTGCGGACGGCCCTGTGGTCGGATGCCGCGAATCCTGAAAGGCTTTCCATGGTGGGAAGTTGACATCACGGCTGCCCCACGTCCACCGTTCCGGCCCCGAACGACGAAACCGACCGGCTCCGCCCGACTCCGCCCGACACCGCCCCGCCGAGGTATCAGCATGCGTGTCCTGCACATCTCCGACCACGCCGACCCGATGGCCACCCCGGGAGGCGAGTTCTGCGGCGGACAGAACGTCTACGTCAGGGAACTCGCGAGACGACTGGCCGACGGCGGCTGCACTGTCGACGTCGTCACCCGCTGGGCGGACGGGCGGCTGGCCCGGCAGGAGGAGATAGCCCCCGGCGCGCGGACCGTCCGGGTACCGGCCGGACCGGTCGGACCACTGCCCCGCGAGCGGTTCGGCGACGTCCTCGACGAGTTCTGCGAGGGGGTGGTCCGGCTCCACCAGGAGGCGGGCGGGTACGACGTGGTGCACAGTCACTACTGGTACTCCGCCGCCGCCGCCCTGCGGCTGGGCGACCGCTACCCGGTGCCGCTGGTGCACACCCACCACTCCCTGGGAGCGGTGCGCCGGGCGGCGATCGGCCCGGGCACGGCGGACGGGGAGCACTTCGCGGCCAGGCACCGGACCGAACGCCGCATCGGCCTGCGCGCCGCCGCCGTCGTGGCCAGCAGCCCCGGCGAACTCGCCGACCTGCAAGAGCTCTTGGGAACGCCCCGGGACACCCTGCACATGGTGCCTCCCGGAGTGGACACCGCAGCCCCGACCCCGAGGGACCGGGCCCTTGCACGCGCCGAACTGGGCCTGCCGGTCGACGCACCGGTGATCCTGTTCGTCGGGCGGCTCGAACCGCGCAAGGGCTGGGAGGACCTCGTCCCCGCCTTCGCCCTCGTCCGGCGGGCGGTCCCCGCCGCGGTGCTGGTCGTCGTGGGCGGCGAGGAGCCGGGGCGGCGCACCGGCCCCGGACCGCTGGCGGAGCTGGTGGAACACCACGGGCTGACCGGGGGTGTGCACCTGCGCGGACCCGTCCCCCATTCGGCCACCGCCCGCTACTACGGTGCCGCCGACGTCACGGCCGTTCCCTCGCACTACGAGCCCTTCGGTCTGGTTGCCGTGGAGTCGATGGCTTGCGGCACACCGGTCGTCGCGGCGCGCGTCGGCGGCCTGCGCTGGAGCGTCGCCGACCCGCGCGTCGGGACACTGGTGCCTCCACGGAACCCGGCCGCGCTCGCGGCAGCGCTGGTCGACGTGCTGACCTCGGGCACGGCGGCGCGCCGACAGGCCTGCCTGGACCACGCCGGCAGCGTCTACGGCGCCCAACGGTGGGCCGACGACATCCGGGCGATCTACCACCGGGTCGCCGCCCCGCGCGACGGCCCGGCCGGGGAGGGCTGACCGCCCACCCGCCACCGCAGGCGACCGACCGTGTCCCCATGGGCCGCGCTTCAGCCGAGCACGGGCAGCCCGGAGTTCAACGCGGCCAGCAGCTCGTCGACCGAGTGCGCCACGGTGCGGCGCCGGGCAGCGGCCGCCCGCTCGGCGGGCGTCAGCCGGCCGAGCGCCGCCGCCCGGCGGATCGCCCGGCCCAGCGCGAGCGGGTCGTCGGGGCGGCACAGCACCAGCCCCCCGCAGTCGGACTCGGGCAGGCCGCCCAGGTCGCTCGCCACCACTCGGCATCCCGCGTGCTGCGCCTCGGCCGACAGAGTGCCGAACGGCTCCACCCACAGCGTGCTGTGGCTGGGCATCACGAGCACGTCCTGCGTCACCAGCAGCCGCGCCATCTCCCGTGGGGAGGTTCGTGGCGGCACGACCTCGATCATCGGATGGGCCCGCACCAGCGGCTCCACCAAGGCGTAGGCGGCGTCCTGGCTGCCCGCCAGCACCACCGTGAACGCGAAGTCCCGGTCCCCCGCGAAGGAGTGCAGGGCCTCGAACAGCGTGTAGACCCCCTTCTCCGGGCCGAGCCGCCCCGCGAACAGCACCCGCACCGGACCCGCACCGCGCTCCGGCTCCGGCTCGTTCGCGAACTCGGCGCCGGCGAACGGGTGGACGACCCCGATCCCGCCCGGGTCCAGACCCAGGAAGGCGGCCCACCCCCGGGCGGCGGCGGAGCTGGGCGCGAGCAACCGGTGCCCCGCGTACCCCTCCCGGTAGAACGCCCGGTCCCGGCCGACCAGCGGGAGGTTGTGCATCATCACGTGCGGCACCCGGACGGTCGGCAGCCGCAGCGGCTCGGTCGCCAGCACCACCTCGCCCTCCAGCAGGCCGACCTCGTCCGGAGTCGGGTAGCCGGTGAAGCGCACATCGGGCGCCCGTACCCGGCCGTCCTGCCCCCCGAGCCGGAACGTGACCACCTGGTTGTCGACGCCCCGGCGCGTCAACTCCCGGCACTGGCCCAGGGTGAAGGTCTCGGTCCCACCGCTTCCCGGCAGCAGCGGAAGCGGCGGGGTCCAGAACGAGGAAGGCGTCCAGACGTGGGAGATCACCCGACCACGATAGGCAGCCCGCCCCGGAGATGTCGGCGAAATGGCAAGCACGGAACCCGGGACCGCCCGCCCGCCGCGGCCTCGGTCCGGGGCCCCGGACCGAGGCCGACTACCCCGCGCGGAGCGCCCGGTGGGCGGCGATCAGCTCGCGGTACCAGGCGTAGGAGGCCCTCGGGGTGCGCTGCTGGGTGTCGAAGTCGACGTGGACGAGGCCGAAGCGCTGGTGGTAGCCCTCGGCCCATTCGAAGTTGTCGAGCAGGGACCAGGTGAAGTAGCCGCGGACGTCGACGCCCTCCGCCACGGCGTCGGCGAGGGCGTCGAGGTGGGTGGAGAGGTAGGAGACGCGGACGGGGTCGTCGGGGCCCTCGGTGGTGGAGCAGCCGTTCTCGGTGACGGTGACCGGTGGGAGGGCGGGGCCGTAGCGGTCGCGGAGGCCCACGAGGAGTGCGCGCAGGCCGTCGGGGACGATCGGCCAGCCGAAGGCGGTGTGCGGGACGTCGGGGATCTCGGCGAAGGCGAAGGGGAGGCCCGGGTCGGTGGGGGCGGCGATGCGGGTGGGGTTGTAGTAGTTGACGCCGAGGCCGGTGAGGGGGGTGGCGGTGATGAGGTCGAGGTCGCCGGGGCGGACGGCGCCGTGGAGGTCGGGGCCGGCGCCGAAGGCGGTGAGGTCGGGGTAGCGGCCGAGGAGCAGCGGGTCGGTGAACAGGCGGTTGTGGAGGGTGTCGTAGGCGTCGGCGGCGGCGAGGTCGGCGGTCGAGGCGGAGGCCGGTTCGACCGGGGTGAGGTTGTTGGAGACGAGGACGTCGAGGCCGCGCTCGTGGAGGAGGGAGGCGGCCAGGCCGTGGGCGAGGAGTTGGTGGTGGGCGACCGGGAGGGCGTCGAGCATCAGGGCGCGGCCGGGGGCGTGGATGCCGAGGGCGTAGCCGTAGACCATGTGCACGAAGGGCTCGTTGAGGGTGATCCAGGCGGGTACGCGGTCGCCGAGGCGGTCGGCGACGAGGGCGGTGTACTCGGCGAAGCGGTAAGCGGTGTCGCGGTTCAGCCAGCCGCCGGTGTCTTCGAGGGCCTGCGGGAGGTCCCAGTGGAAGAGGGTGGGGAGCGGGGTGATGCCCACTTCCAACAACGCGTCGACCAGGCGATCGTAGAAGGCGAGTCCGGCAGGGTTGACGGGCCCCGCGCCGGTGGGCCGGATCCGGGGCCAGGCGATGGAGAAGCGGTAGCCGTCGATTCCGAGGCCCTGCATCAGGGCGATGTCCTCGGCGTACCGGTGGTAGTGGTCGCACGCCACCGCACCCGTGTGCCCGTCCCGGACGGTACCGGGGCGGGCGGTGAAGGTGTCCCAGATCGAGGGGCCGCGGCCGTCCTCGTCGACCGCCCCCTCGATCTGGTGGGCGGCGGTGGCGACACCCCAGCGGAACCCCGCCGGCAGGTCGAAGCGATCCGGCATGGCAGCCTCCCGGGCGAAAATGTGAGGACTGCTCATGTTACCGACGTGGCGCCGTACCGCCAGAGGGCGGCGGTGGGCGGCGGTGGGCGCCGTGTCGGCCGTCAGACGGTGGCGGGGAGGTCCGCGGGTTCGAGCGTGGAGAGCTGGTCGGGGGTGGGGGTGACGGCCTCGGCCATCCGCTGGGCCTGGCGTTCGGTCATTTCCTGGAAGGTCTGGCGGGCCGAGCGGCCGTTGCCGAAGCCGGCGCCGCGCGGGAGCGTCTCGAAGTGGTGGAGCAGGCGCAGGCGCGCCGGGCCGGTCAGCTCGTAGCGGTGCTCGCGCGCCTGGTGCTCGACGATGGCCACCAGGTCGGCGGCGGAGTAGTCCTCGAACAGCAGGGTGCGGGTGAAGCGGGAGGAGAGTCCGGGGTTGGAGCCGACGAAGCGGGCCATGTCCGCCGGATAGCCGGCGGCGATCACCACCACGTCGTCGCGGTGGTCCTCCATCAGCTTGACCAGGGTCGCCACCGCCTCCAGACCGAAGTCGTGCCCACCGGACTCGGGGACCAGCGAGTAGGCCTCGTCGATGAACAGGACGCCGCCGAGCGCGCGGTTGAAGGCGGCCGCCGTGCGCGGGCCGGTGTGGCCGACGTACTCGCCGACCAGCGCGCTGCGGTCGACCTCGACCAGGTGGCCGCGGCGCAGCAGGCCGAGGGCCTTGAGCAGGCGGCCGTAGAGGCGGGCGACGGTGGTCTTGCCGGTGCCGGGGTTGCCGGCGAAGACGAGGTGGCGGCTGAGCGGCGGCGCGGGCAGGCCGGCCTCCTCGCGCAGCCGGACGGCCTGCATCAGCTTCACCATCGAGTGGACGTCGTGCTTGACCCGGTCCAGGCCGACCAGGGTGGCGAGTTCGGCCAGCAGGTCGTCCAGGTGCTCCTCCTCGGGCTCCGCCGTGGGGAGTTCGGCGGGCGCCGCGGCGGGCGGGAGGGGTACCGCCGGTACGGCGGGCAGGCCCGGCAGGACGGGTGCGGCGGGCGGCTGGGGTGCGCCGACGAAGGCGAGCGGGGCGCCGTCGACGTCGCACTGCTCCAGGACGGGGACCGCCGAGCCGTCGCCGCCGAACGCGGCCGGGCAGTCCAGCACCCGGCAGCGGCGCAGCCGCGGCGCGGCACCGGCCGCCAGGTGCAGGGCGGGCAGCCGGGTCCCGACCAGGTCGCAGGAGGTCAGCAGACCGCCCGCGCCCTCGGCGAAGTACACGCCGTTGCGGCCGGTGCCGTCGATCCGCAGGCGGCTGATCACCGGGCGGGCGCCGGTCCAGACGACCACGCCCGAGCCGCTGCCGCCCTCGACCGAACCGCCCTCCACCGTGGCCTCGGAACCGGAGTCGAGCAGGAGTCCGGCGGCGCCCGAGCCGGTGACCCGGTTGCCGGTCAGCACGGCGCGGCCGCCGGAGGAGACCTCGAGGCCGGCCCGGGCGGCTCCGACGACCGTGGTGCGGTCGATCCGGGAGCCGGCCGGGGAGGCGACGGCGACCCCGGTGTGCGCGGTGTCGATCCGGCAACCGGTGACGGTGGCCCGGGCCTCGTCGGTGACGGCGACGCCGGTCAGGACGATCTCGCCGACCGTGCTGTCGGTGAGGCCCAGCACGGCCGAGCCCGCCACGTGGAAGCCGTGCTCGGCGCCCCGGCGCACCCGGCAGTCGGTGAACGCGGCCTCGGCCCGGTCGGCGAGGTGGACGGCGCTGAACCCGGAGTCCTCCAGCCGGCAGTCGGTGAGCCGGGCGCGGGCCGTGCCGGTGGCGAGCAGCCCGTTGGCGCCCGGGGCGGTCACGGTGCAGCCGTCGGCGGTCAGCCGGGCCGCGTCCTGGAGCACCAGGGCACTGGCGGCGGGGCGCAGCACCCGGGTGTCGGTCAGGTCGGCGTGGGAGTCGCCGCCGAGGTGGAGGCCCGCGGTCCCGGGCGTCTCGATCCGGGTGTTGGTGACCAGGGCGTGCGCGGTGTCCTCCAGCAGCAGCCCGGCGCGGCCGGGCGAGGTCAGCCGGGATTCCGTCATCCGCAGCCGGGACCTCCCGCGCAGCCGGACCCCCGAGCCGGTGGTGGACTCCAGGCGCAGGCCGGTGACGTCCAGCCGGGCGGTGCCGGCGAGCACCGCGCCCACCCCGTCGACGTCGGCGACGGTGGTGGACTCGATCCGCACCCGGGCACCGCCGGACAGGCGCAGGGCGGCGTGCCGGGCGCCGGTCAGCCGGCAGTCGCGCAGCAGGACGGCGGAGGTCCCCTCCTCGCCCTCGCGGAAGTCCCCCGGCTCGGCGCCCTCGGGCCCGCGGACCTCGATCCGGCCGCCGGTCACGGTGCAGCGGTCGAGCACGAGGCCGGCCCCGGCGGTGACGGTGACGGCCGGGTCCCCGGGGTCGGCGCCCTCCAGGTCGAGGCCCCGGAGCAGGCAGTCGGGGCCGAGGACGCGGAGCGCCGGGGCGCCGCCCGGCGGGGCCGCGAGCACCACTGTCCCGGGGCCCTGCTCGGCGACCAGGACGACCCGGCGGGCCAGTTCGAGCGACTCCTGGTAGCGGCCGGGCGCGACGACCACGGTGTCACCGGGCTGCGCGGCCCGCAGGGCGTCGGCGACGAGGCGGTGGGCACCGCGGCCGCGCGGGCCGACGGCGTGGGTCCGGGTGGTCGTCCGGTGGGGCATCAGGGCTGCTGTCCTTGCTTCGGTGCGGGGCGGGCAGGCGGGAAGGCGGGAAGGCGGGCGGGGCTACGGGCACGGTCTCGGGGCCGGGCCGGGCCGGGTCACGGGCCGGGCTACCGGAACCGGCCGGAGCCACGGGGCGGGCGGGGTCACGGGGCGGGCGGCGGTGCGGGGGCGGGGGCGGGCAGGGGTGCGCGGTACCAGGCGGGGTTGATGCTCGCCCGGTAGGCGTTGGTCAGCCAGAGCGAGGTGACCGTCTTCTCGAAGATCTTGAACGGGAGCTGGAGCCAGAACTCGGCGAAGCCCTGGCGGTGGAAGAAGCGGCTGCCGCCGCCGGCGATGACGGCGTTCTTGGCGAGCGCCGCGCTGCTCGCGGTGGTGAGGCCGGCCAGACCGGCGATACCGCCGTCCAGGAAGGCGTCCATGCCGCTGAGCACGTGGGTCTTGCCGTCGGCGCCGGTGACGCCCCAGACGGAGGCGTTCATCGCGCCGTTGACCCAGCCGACGACGCCGCCGAGCGCCGCGTTGTAGAAGAAGTCGTAGGTGCCGCCGCGCCAGCGGGTCGGGGTCTCGTTGCCCGCCCACTCGTTGGCCCAGTGCTTGTCGTGGTTGTTCGGGTGGCGTCGTTCGTGCTTGCCGCCGTCGACGTTGCCGAACACCGACTTGGGGCCGCCGGCGGCACTGCCGCGCAGTTCGTGCATGCCGGTGGAGACCAGGCTCTTGACGCCCGCCCCGACCGCCGCGTTGGCGAAGGACTTGAGCACGTCCTTGCCGGTGAAGGGCTTGTTGTTGGCGGCGGCGACGATGCCGTTGACGGCCAGGTTGGCGCCGAACTCCAGCACGAACTCCTGGCCGAACTCCAGCGCGACCTTCTTCGCCAGCACCTTCCAGTAGGGCTGGTAGAGGGCCTCGCCGAGCGGGACCGCCCCGTTGCGCGCCGCCGGCAGCCCCGGCACGCCGGCGAGGGCGTTCTGCATCAGCGGCACCCGCACCTCGACCGAGTCGCCCCAGGGCAGCCGGTTGGCCTCGCGGACCCGCCGGCCGAAGCCGCGGATCTCGGTGAGCGGGCCGCGGAAGTCGTACTCGTTGCCGGTGACCCGCAGGTTGCCGCCGGGCCCGGTCTCCCAGACCAGACCGCTGTCGGTGCGCTGGGCGACGATCCGCTGGTGCTGGTCGTAGCGGCGCCACTGGCCGCGCCAGGCGTCCTTCTCCAGGAAGGTGCCGTCACCGAGCGGCTTGCGCTCGCGGACCACCGCGCCGTGGTCGAACTCCTTCCAGCTCCCGGCGGGGTGCGGGGCGTTGCCACCGGGCACGTACTGGCGCACCCGCAGCGGCCCCTCGCCGAGCGCGAGGTGCGGGGGCACTTCGCGCAGGGTGAGCGCGGGGCCGCCGGCGGCCGGGCGGAACTCGTCGCGGAAGTGCCGGGTCCCGGCCGTCCAGCCGTCCTGCCAGGCCCGGGTGTCGGCGTTCCACCAGCGGCGCACCTGCTGCCCGGCGCCGAAGTCGACGGCGGTGCCGTTCGCCTCGTACTTGGCGGTGTGCCAGCGCTGCCCGCCGCCGGGCGGGGCCGCACCCCGCCAGGAGTCGACCCAGCGGCCGCCGTCCAGCATGTTGCGCTCGCGGAGCAGCGCGCCGCCCGCGTCGAAGTCCCGGAAGGAGTCGTCCCAGGGCAGCCGGGGGTCGTCGGAGCCGCGGAAGAACTCGCGGCGGCCGGTGGTCCGGTTGCCGAGGTGGTCGGTGGCGGTCCAGGTCCACCGGCCGGAGTCCGGGCGGCCGGCGCCGGTGACCTCGATCCGGTTGGCCTGGGGATCCTGCCAGATGTCGTGGCTGCCGGTCAGGTTGCCGTGCGCGTCCCGCTGGACCCAGGCGTGGGTGCCCCGGCCCTGGACGTTGGCGGTCGCCGGGTCCACCTGGGGCGGCACCCGGTACTCGCGGACCGAGCCGTCGGCGAAGCCCTCCCGGGCGACCTGCCAGTTGGCGCCGCCGTCCGGGCTGAACCGGTCCTGCCACACGGGGTGGTCGCGGCCGGCCCCGGCGGGCGGGACCACCTCGGCCCGGTAGCCGCGGCGGCCGGGCTCCTCCCAGGGCAGGTGCGCCGCGTTGGTGGGCGGGTACGCGGGCGGGTTGGCGTGGTCGCCGACCTTGAGCGTGGTGCCGCCGTGCAGCTTCCCGGTGGAGCGGACGAAGCGGCCGTCGGCCCCGAGGTCGACGGCGGCCCCGTCCATGCCGACGTAGCGGACGCCTCCGCCCGGGTTGACGCCGCCCGCCTTGTCCCACAGGAAGACCTGGTAGCGGGTGTCGTCGGCGAGGTGCGCGGCGACGCCCTGCGGCCCGCCGGCGCCCACCAGGTGCCGGCGCACCCACACCGGCGGGCGCTGCTCGGACCAGCGGCTGGTGGTCAGCACCCCGTTGTCGGTGGCCAGGACCTCGCGCTTGCCGACCTCCTTGCCGTGCGGGGAGTGCCGCTCCCAGGTCTGCCGCACGCCGCCGCCCTGCCAGGTGTGCTCCAGGAACTGGCCGGCCTTGCCGGGGCCGTGGCCCATCCCCCACTGCTTCTGCACCAGGGTGCCGTCGGCCAGCCGGTCGGTCCAGCCGGCGTCGCGGTGCTGGGTGCGCGGGCCGTGGGCGAGCTCCTGGCCGGCGCCGTCGAAGCGGTGCCAGGTCCAGCTGCGGTCGGCGTTGCGGACGGCGAGGGTGTGGCCGGTGACCCCGCCGGTCTTCTGCAGCCCGTCCCGGTACTCGTGGACAGGGTTGCCGCGGTGGTCGAGGTCCCGCCAGCCGAAGCCTGAGGTGTCGTAGCGCCGGGTGCCGTGCGCGCCGAGGCCGCCGGCGGCGTCCCACTGCGTCCAGACCGTGCGGCGGTCGAGGTCGCCGAACAGCAGGGTGTCGGTGCGGCGGAAGGAGTCCAGCAGGCCGCCGCCGGGCAGCACCCGGCGTTCGAACACCTCGACCGGCGTGTAGGTGGAGGAGAGCAGCCGGATCCGGTCGCCGCCACCGGTGATCTCCACCCGGCCGTGGTGGAAGGCGCCGGTGCCGGCCGGCGGCGGCACGGCGGCGGCCGGGTGCGGCTGCCGGCTCCAGGTCGCGCCGGCCGCCGGGGTGCGGTCGACGACGTACTGGTGGTCGGTGCGCCGCCCGCCGTCGACGACGTTGAACCCCTGGTGGGTGATCCGTCCGTCACCCGGCGCGTGGGCGGTGAACTCGCCGTGCCGGGGGCCGTTCGGCCGGTCGACGGAGACCTGGAGGCCGCCGTCGGCGCGGACGGTGACGGCCCGTTCGGGGATCCGCGCGCCCGCCGCGTTCTCCAGGTGGCCCGGGAGGGCGGCGCCGCCGGGGCCGGGCGGCGGCAGCACGGCGAAGGTCCGGTCGGGATTGCCGTCGGGGCCGCGCAGCGCGGTGCCGGTCTCCAGCCGGCCGCCGTCGGCGCCGTAGCGGACGAAGCCGTTGTCGGCGGCGGCGTCGGTGACCTGGAAGCCGCCTCCGGGCCGGTCGGCGGCGGTGAGGTTGGGCACCGGCGTGCCGGTGGCGTCCAGGACCTCCAGGGTGCGCGGACCGCCGGGCGGGGTGTGGACCACCACCCATTGGTCGAGCGCGCCGCCGCCGGGCGCGTGCAGCCGGGCGGCGTCGTCGGTGAGGCGCCCGGCGTCGTCGAAGACCCGGTAGGAGCCCCCCGCGACGGTGACCCGCAGACCGGCGCCGTCGGCGGTGACCACCCGGGTGGCGTCCGGTTGGAAGGCGGCGTCCAGCCAGGCCGGCTGCCCGCCGGGCGCCGGGTGGCCGGGCGCGGGCACCGGGCGCTCCAGGTGGCCCACCACGGCACCGTTGCCATCGAGTAGTTGCCGCCCGCCGGCGGTCGGCGTGCCGTCGGCGGCGAACCGCTCGTACGGGACGCCGCCGCCCGGGACGGTGGGCGCGCCCTCGACCCGGAACCCGCCGCCGGGGTGCGCCACCACGCGCTCGGGCAGTGCGCCGCCGGCCGCGTCGGTGAGCGCGTGCCCGCCGCCCTGCGGCACGACGAACCGGCCGCCGCGCAGTCCGGCCCCGTCCGCGAGGGCCACGCCGCTCTCGACCACCGCGCCCTGCGGCGTGTACCGCGTCGACCCACCCGACACCGGATCGGTGACGCGCCAACCACCGCCCGCCAGACCCTCCCCGGACAGACCCGTCGGTCCGCCCGTCACGTCCGTGACCCTCGGCGGGTTCCCCTCCAGGAACCGGGCGCCCCGGACCCCGGCCCCGTCCGCCAGCGCGACCCCGCTCTCGACCACCGCGCCCTGCGGCGTGTACCGCGTCGAGGCACCGGACGCGGGATCCGTCACCCGCCAGCCGCCACCGGTCAGGCCCTCGCCCGACAGGCCCGGCACCGCCGCCCCCGACACGTCCGTCACCCGCGGCGGCGCACCCTCCAGGAACCGCGCACCCCGGACGCCGGCGCCGTCGGCCAGCGCCACACCGCTCTCCACCACCGCACCCTGCGGCGTGTACCGCGTCGACCCACCCGACACCGAGTCGGTGACACGCCAACCGCCACCCGCCAGACCCTCCCCGGACAGACCCGGCACCGCCGCACCCGACACATCCGTCACCCGCGGCGGAGCCCCCTCCAGGAAGCGCACGCCGCGCACCCCCGCCCCGTCCGCCAGCGCCACACCACGCTCCACCTGGAGACCGTCCGCGCCGAAGCGCACCGAACCGCCCGACACCGCCTCCGTGACCCGCACCCCGCCGCCCACGACACCTACCGCCGAGGAACCCGGTACCACTGCCCCCGCGACGTCCGTCACCACGAACCCGCCGCCCTGGCGCATCGCGAAGCGGTGGCCGCGCAGGCCCGCGCCGTCGCCCAGGGCCAGGCCCTCGGCGCGGAAGGCCCCGCCGTTGTCGAACAGCGCCGAGCGGCCGGAGACCGGGTCGGTGACCCGCAGGCCGGCGCCGCCGGGCAGTTCGGTGAGGGTGTGTCCGCCGCCGGACAGCGAGCGGGTGACCGTCCCGTTGTCGTGCCCGAGCAGCAGGACCGGGCCGAACGCCGTGCCGTCGCCGCGCAGCAGCGGACGGCCTTCCTCCACCAGCCGGCCGGCGTGGTCGAAGCCTCGGTGGCCGCCGGTGGCGGGGTCGCGCAGGTCGAAGCCGCCGCCGGGGCGCGGGGCGGCCTGGAGGCCGGTCGCGCCGTTGGGGTCGAGCACCCGGTGGGTGGCCGCGCCCTGGGCGTCGAAGTCGGTGTGCACGCGCAGGCCGGCCGGGCCGCCGTCGAGGCCGGTGAGCGGCAGGTCCTCGGCGATCAGGCGGCCGCCGCCGTCGTAGGACTGGGTGGTGCCGAGCCGGGTGTCGTGCAGGTCGAAGCCGCCGCCGGGACGGGGCGTCGGCTGCAGCATCGGGTCGGGCACGTCGTGGGCGTCGAGCACCCGGTGCACGGTTCCGTTCGGGGTGACGGTGGACTCGACCCGCAGGCCGTTGGGGCCCGCCGTGCCCTGGTCGGCGAGCGCGAGCACGACGGGCTGCGGCGCGGGCGGCTGCGGCTGGACGTGCTGCGGTGGGACGTGCTGCGGGCCCTGGCCGTGCGGGGCCGGACCGGGCTGGGGCACGAGCTGGGGCTGCTGTCCGATGTGCGGGGGCACCCCGCCGCCGCCGTCCGAGCCGCCGAGCAGCCGGGGACGCTCGCGCAGGCTGTCGGCCGTCAGCGCGGCCAGGTCGCGGTCCATCCGGGCGGGGTCGATGCCCAGGCCGGTGACCCGGTCCAGGGCCACGTCGACCTTGAACGCGGCCGCGTCCACCGACGCCTCGGCGTGGATCACCACCGGGCTGGGGCGGGAACCGCCGCCGGGGCGCGCCCGCAGGTCGGCCAGCAGGCGTTCGGCCCGGCCGAGGTCGTGCCGGGCGAGGGTGAGGTCGGCCCAGGCGTCCAGCCGGGCGCCGCGGCCGGGGTCGTCGCTCGCGCCGAACAGCCCGGCCACCCGGTCGGCCTGCTCGCGCCAGAGCCGGTCCAGCTGGGCGCCGGTCAGCCGCTCGGGGCCGCCGTGTCCGCCGGTACCGGGCACGGTCGGCAGGTCGTGCGCCGACCCGGCGGCCGGGTGCGCCGGGCCGACCGGCGGCAGCGGCGCCACCGGGCCCTGGGCCAGCGGCGTGACGGGCGGCAGCGGCGTCGAACCGAGCACGGCGGGCGGCAGCGGGGCGGGTGCCGCCGGGACCGGCCCGGCGAGCCCCTGGACCGGGCCGTGCCCGTGTCCGGGGCCGGGCTGGAGCAGTCCGAGCGCCTCGTCCACCCGGCCGAGGCCGCCGTGCGCCCCGGCCCCGCCGAGGTCCGTGACACCGCCGGGGCCGGGCACGCCGACCAGCGCGGTGGGCGGGGTGACGGCGTGCACCGGCGGCAGCGCCGGGGCCGGGCTCGCGGTGACCCGGGGCGCCGCGAACTCCCCCAGGTGCAGGTTGACCTGACTGGCCGCCAGGGCCCGGGTGCTGTGGTCGCCGAGGTTCCCGCCCGCGGTGAAGACCGGAGCGTCGGCCCGGTTCAGCGGGGAGCCGGTGGCCAGCAGGTCGAGGGCGCCGTTCAGGTGCGCGCCGGGGCCGGTCGTGCCGAGACCGGGGACGGTCACGGCACCCGTGACGGCCGAGGGCAGACCCGTGCCGCCGCCGTGCAGCGCGGCGGTCGGGAGCGTACCGGTGGTCAGGTGCGGTACGGCGGCGGCGGACGGGGTGAACAGGTCGGCCGTGTGCACGGCCGGGGCGGCCGGGGAGGCGGTGTGCAGCGCGCCGGTGCCGAGGGCGGCCGGCGCACCCCCGGCCTGGTGCAGGGCGAGCGCCTGGGTCTGGAGGTTCGGGGCGTGGGCGGTGGCGGGAGCACCGACGGTGAGGGTGTCGGCCAGGTGCACGGGGGCGGGGGTCGGGGCACCGGTGAGTCCGCCGATCCCGTGCAGGCCGCCGGGGGCGGCGCTGACGCCGAGTCCGGTCTCCACGTGCAGTCCGCCCGGGGTGACGACGGTGCCGCCGGCCCAGCTGCCGACCGGGCGCAGCTCGCGGATCGGGGTGTCGAGCAGCGCGTCCAGCCGGCGGACGGCGTCCGGGGCGATCGAGAGGCGGTCGGCCAGGTCGTTGTGCAGGCGGAAGTCGGACGGCCGGGTGTAGGAGAGGCCGGAGCCGGACGGTTCCAGGTGCGGGATCTCCAGCCGCCGCGGCCCGGCCCAGTCGCCGACCCTGACCTTCGCCAGATCGGTGCGGGAGAGGTCCACCAGGGCATCGACCTTGTGCACCGGCGGCGGCACCGGCACGGCGGCGGCGGTCCGCCCGGCGGTGCCGAGCAGCGGGGCGCCGTAGCGGAAGTTGCCGAGGACCCCGCGCTCCCAGAGGCCGATCCGCAGGGCGCCGCGCAGCCCGTACCGGCCGATCTCGGCCGCGTCGACGGGCAGCACCAGGCGCAGCCATTTGGCGCCGCCGAGCTGGGCGCGCGCGAAGTCCCAGGAGGCGGACCCGGCCAGCCGGAGGTTGGCCGGCAGTCCGCGGACCAGGGCGGGCAGGCCCTTGACGCCGTTGACCACGGCGATGCCGCTCGCCCGGAAGGTCACCCCGGCGAAGTGCGGCAGCCTGGTGACCCCGTTCAGCACCCAGAGGCCGCCCGCCTTCACCCAGCCGCCGGTCATCCGGGCGAGGTCGGCGAGGCCCGGCAGGAAGGCGAAGGCGTGCGAGCCGCCGCCGGTGAAGACGCCGCGGAAGAAGCCCCCGACGGCCTGGGCGACGCCCTTGATCCCGGTCCAGGTGAACTTGGCCCCGGCGCTGATGAGTTTGAGCAGCGGCAGGCCCTTGGTGGTGGGGGCGATCATGCCGAGGCCGGACAGGAAGAGGTCGAGCGCGCTGGCCTTGCCCTGGGAGAAGTCGACCGCGGTCTTCACGAAGATCGCCAGGTTGACGCCGATGGCGAGCAGCGCGATCGGCCCGCCGAAGATCAGCGCGGGCAGGATCAGCGCGATCGCCAGCCACTGGAAGGCCTCCCAGAACAGGTCGCAGTCGGAGACCGGCTGCTTGATCCCGCGGGCGGCGCTGCTGAGGGCCGATCCGGCGGTGCGGCCGGCCTCGTCCTGGGCGGTGCCGGCCTGACGGGCGGTGCTCGCCAGGTCGGTGCGCCGGGTGTCGTCCTCGGCCAGGCCGCGGCCCTGGGAGAGCGCGTTGTCGGCGCGCCACTGCTGGTCGCGGACCACTCCGGCGTAGGTGGTCAGGGCCCGCGCCGAGTTCTCGAAGCCGTCGGCCACCGACTGGACGAAGGCCCGCAGCGGCCCGCTGATCTTGTCCCGGAGGGCGTCCGCCGTCTGCCCGGTGAACGCGCCCTGGCCGGTCTTGTCGAGCACGGCGGCGAGGGCGTCGTCGATCTCCCGGGCGGTGCGGCCGAGGTCGGCCAGGGAGCGCTGCACCTCGTCGATCCGGTCCGGGTCCCCCGGTGTGGGGTCGGCGGACAGGCCGATCGCGTTCCAGTCGGTCGGACGCTGGGGCACCGTCGTCTCCTCCTCGTCCGTGGGCACGGCCCGGCCGCCGCGGCGCGCGGCACCTCTCGGGGGGACCACGTGCCGGGGTCCCGGACGGTTCACGACGGCCGGCCTCCGCTGTCCGGTGAACCGTGCGGGCCGCCGGCACGTGGTCGACCGGGAACCGCGCGCCGATCCGACCGGAGGGAAATCCCGTGCCCGACTTCTCGATGGACTACGGCGTCCTGCACGAGGCCCGCAAGGACCTCCACAACCTGGCCGACCGGATCTCCCCGACCCTGCACGACAGCCTGTTCTCCCAGTACGGCTCGGGGAAGCTCGGCGACGCCCAGGCGGTGTTCGGCGACCCGAACGTCACCAACGGCTTCCGCAGCCTCTACCGGCTCTCCAAGGACCCGATGAACCGGGCCGTGGACCACCTCAAGAAGCTCGGCGACGTGTTCGGCGCCGTCGCCGACGGTTTCTTCGACGTGGACGCCCAGATCGCCGACGGGCTGGGCGTGATGGGCGCCAACATGGGGCTCGACCAGTGGCGCGACCGGCAGGCCGCCTGGGAGTACCGCAACGCCCACGCCGACCAGTGCCACCCCGGCGCGGACGGCACCGTGCCGGAGTTCTGCCGGGCCACCGACCCCGGCGCACCGCCCGTCGACCAGACCATCGACACCGCGAACGGCTCGGTGCACACCCACCTCACCCTGGACTCCGACCACAACGTGATCAAGGAGGAGACCACCGTCACCCACGACGGGCAGAGCTACACCTCCACCACCAGCTACTCGGACCACGGCCGCTCGTTCACCACCGACACCGTGTACGCGGACGGCACCAAGAACCACGCCGAGACGCATCTGCACGAGGACGGCAGCGGCGACATGACCGTCACCGACAACGACGGCAAGGCCACCCAGTACCACCGCAACGGCCCCGGCCAGGAGTGGCAGCAGACCGGCGGCGGAAGCTCCCAGGACGACTGAGGGCGCCGCCCGAACCGGCCGGGACCCACGACCTCCCCGGCCGGCCATCCCCCCTTCGAAAGGACCGCGACATGCCCAACATCTCCCTCGACTTCGAGAAGATCGAGACCACCTCGGGCCAGCTCGACTCGGCGGCCGAGAACATCGTGCCGATGCTCAACGACCTGAAGAACAACGTGAACAACCTGCTCGGCGACGGCATGGTGTTCCAGCAGTCCAGCCCGGCGATGCAGGAGGCGTACGACAAGTTCAACACCAGCCTGCTGGCCGCGATGGAGGGCATCAAGGGCTTCGCGAAGCAGTTCCGCCAGATCAAGGACCAGATGCACCAGATGGACCAGGACATGGCGAGCAGCCTGCGCGAGAGCAGCTGACACCGCCACCGCACCGCCGGGGTGCGCGGCTCCGTGCCGCGCACCCCGGCGGTGCGCTCAGTCCTCGGTGCGCAGCACGGTCAGCGGCACCTGCACGGCCATCGCCTCGCCGCCGCGCCCGGTGGTCCAGCCGCGGCCCGCGACCGGGGTGGCCCGGATCAGGTGCACCGGCAGCCGGACCCCGATCATGTCGCCCTCCTGGAGGCTCTTCGGCCCCAGCAGCAGCCCCCGCCGGGCCCGCTTGGCCGCGCTGAGCCAACTGCCCATCGCCAGCTGGAGGGCGTCCGCCGACCCCGCGTAGAGCAGGCCGAGGCCGCGGTCCCGGCCGAAGGCGGCGACCTCCTTGAGCACCCGGTCGCAGGCGGGCGCCGCCAGCAGGTCCGCGTCGTCGACCACCACCACGCGGGGGCCGGCGAGTTCGTCCAGGGCGGCCTGCACGTCCTGCGCGGACGGGTCCGGATCGGTCAGCACCCGGACCCCGGCGTGCCGGGCCAGCGCCCGCAGCGGGGAGTGGCGCGGCGCGAGGACGACCAGCCCGGTGCCGCCGGCGAGCAGGGAGACGGCCAGCGAGGCGAGCGCCGTGCTGCGGCCGGATCCGGGCGGGCCGAGCACCGCGAAGGCCGCGGCGGCCCCGGCGAGGTCCACCCCGACCGGTCCGGCGTCGTCGCCGCCGAGGCCCAGCAGGCCCCACAGCGGGCGGCGGGACTCCTCCGGGACGGCCGCGTAGGCCTCCGCGAAGTCCACCGAGCGGGGCAGCGCGGCGACCGTGAAGGGCCGCAGTCCGGCCGGCACCGCGCTGTCGCGCCGGGTGCTCTCCGCACCGATCGCCGCCAGCGCCCTGGCCTGTTCCCGGCCGCCGGCGCCGGGGGCGAGCAGCGCGACCTGGGTCTCGGTGCCGCTCAGGGTGTGCCAGCCGCGGCCGGCCGGGATGCCGGCCGGCACCTTGCTCGGCGAGAGTCCGACCAACTGGTAGTCGTTGCGGTCGCCCTGGCGCAGCAGCAGCTTGTGGTCGTTGTGCGCGGCGAGCCGGCCGCCCAGCAGTGAGCGCTCGGAGGTGGCGACGACGTGGATGCCGGCCGCGGCGCCCTCCCGCAGCAGCCGGGTGACCAGGTCGGCGAGCCGGCCGTTGTCGTGGTCGTCCAGCAGCCCGGACAGCGCGTCCCAGCCGTCGATCAGCAGCAGTACGTGCGCGGGCCGCTCCGGCTTCGGAAGGGCGGCGCGCAGCTCGTTGAGCCCGGCCGCGTGCCGGTCGCTGCACAGTTCCTGACGTCGCGTCAGTTCGGCCGTGAGCCGGTGCAGCAGGCGTTCGAGCCGTTCGTGGTCGTGCCGGGAGACGACCGCCCCGCAGTGCGGCAGGGCGTTGAGGGCGGCCAGGCCGCCGCCAGCGGCGTCGATCCCGTACAGGTGGACGTCCGCGCAGGAGGCCGTCCTGGCCACCGATCCGGCCAGGGTGCGCAGGGCCTGGGTGCGGCCGGACCGGGGGGCGCCGATCACGTACAGGTGACCGAAGGAGGCCAGGTCGACGGTGGCGACCCGGCGCTGCTGGAGCTGGGGGACGTCCTCCAGCGCGTAGGGGATCACCGGGAGCGCCCCGTCCTCGGGGGGCGGCAGCAGCGCCGCCACCTCGTCGAGTTGCACCTCCTCGGGCAGGGCGGGGAGCCAGGGGCTGGGCTGCGGGACGAAGTCGTCGAGGGCGGCGGCGGCCTCGCGGACGGCGGCGACCAGGGCCTGGAGGTCGGTGGGGACGGGTGCGGCGGGTGCGGCGGGGTCGCCCGTCACCGGCGGCAGGGCGAGCGGGCGGCCGAGGCCGCTCCAGGACAGAGCGGCGGCGCGCACCGCCCCGCGGGGCCGCTCGGCGGCGGCCGCGCCGTCCGGGTCGGCCGGGTCGGGGCGGGCCGCACCGGCCCAGGCGCTCTGGAACGGCACCGTGGACCGGTGCCCCAGCCGGACCAGGGCGCGCCCGGGCGCGGAGGCCGGGATGTGCACCGCCTCGGAGGTGTCGATGATGTCCTGGCTCTCGGTGGAGTCGGTGACCCGCAGCGCGATCCGCAGATTGGTGTTGGCGCGGATGTCGCTGGTGACGGCGCCCGAGGGCCGCTGGGTGGCGAGCACCAGGTGGATGCCGAGCGAGCGGCCGCGCTGGGCGATCCCGATCAGCCCGGGGACGAAGTCGGGCACCTCCCGGACCAGGGTGGCGAACTCGTCGATCACCAGCAGCAGCCGCGGCAGCGGGGGCAGCGTCGGGTCCGCGACCCGCTTGGACCGGTACTCCGGGTGGTCCTTGGCCGCGACATCGGCCAGCAGCCTTTCGCGGCGCCGCAGTTCGGCGCCGAGCGACTCCAGCGCCCGCTCCACCAGATGGGCGTCCAGGTCGGTCACCATACCGAGGTTGTGCGGGAGTTCGGCGCACTCGCGGAACGCGGACCCGCCCTTGTAGTCGACCAGGACGAAGGTGAGCTCGTCCGGGCGGTTGGCGGCGGCCAGCGAGGCGACGAAGGACTGGAGCAGCTCCGACTTGCCGGAGCCGGTGGTCCCGGCGACCAGGGCGTGCGGTCCGTCGCGGACCAGGTCGAGGGTGAGCGGGCCGTCGTAGCCCGTCCCGAGGAGGAAGGAGGTGGTGGCCGGGCGGCGGCGCCAGCGGGCCAGCAGGGCGGCGGGGTCCGGCGGTTCGAGCCGCAGCAGGTCCAGCAGCCGGACCAGCTGGGGCAGTCCGGCGTCGTGCTCGGGGCTGACGTCGCGGACCGGCGCGAGCGCCCGGGCCACCCGCTCGCACCAGTCGGCGTCGACCAGGTCGGCGCGCACGTCGGTGAGGTCGGGTGCGCCGGTGCGGCGGACGGTGAGGCGGTGTCCGGCGGCGAGGACGACGGTGCCGCACTCCTCGGGCAGCAGCCGTTCCTGGGCGTCGAGGCAGACGCTGAACACCCGGACCCCCGGCCCGTCGGTGAGCACCTGCACCATGCCGGGCACGTCGCGCAACTGCCTCGCCCCGTCGGCGATCACCAGCACGTCCGGCTCGTTGAACATCGCCTTGCCCATGGAGGACCCGAGCACCCGCCGACGGGCCTGGATCTGCGCGACCAGTTCCGAGATCCGGTTGGCGGTGGACTCCGGGTCGTTGCCGACGGCCACCACCGGCCCGGCGCCGCCGCCCGGTCCGGATGCTCCGCCGGGCGGGCGCAGGTGGGGAAGCCAGCGCACCCAGGCCCAGCCGTCGTCGCGCGAGCGGTCGGAGAGGACGACGACGCGCAGGTCCCGCGGGCTGTGCAGGACGGCGGACTGGGCGACCAGCCAGCGGGCCAGCGCCTGCACCACGGGCCCGGTGCCGGCCACCCCCACCACGCCGAACTCCGCCACCTCGATGCCGATCGGCACGTCCGGGATGTTCCAGCGCACCAGGCGGTGGTTCTCGTCCCGTGCCGGGTCGTCGATCTCCTTGACCGAGGGCTGGTCGACCGTGCCGAGCCGCAGCACCAGGTGGTCGGGGTCGTGCCGGCGGCGCTCCCAGAGCCGGCCGCCGGGGCCGGTGGCGGTCAGCGCGACCGTCGCGGGGTCCGGCCCCGCCACTCCGCGCACCCGGCGCTCGCGGTCGGCGGCGGTCCGGACCTCCTGCTCCAGGACCCGGCGCCGCGCCTCGTAGCGGGCCACCGCCTCCTCGTGCTGCTTGCGGTTGCCGCGCCGGCCGACGATCCAGTTGGAGACGGCCATCAGCGGGCTGAAGAGGATGAAGACCAGGTAGAAGTACGACTGGAAGACCGCCACCATGACCATGCCGAGCACGATCGGGGCCAGCATCAGCAGCAGCGGGAAAGGCCGCCGGGAGGGGGCGGTCGGCGGCAGGGGCAGCCGGATCCGCTCGGCGTCCAGGTGCGGGACGATCCGCGGCGGGCGGTTGTAGTCGACGCCGATGCCGTCGGCGGACGCCACCACGGCGGCGTCCGGCTCGACCGGCTCGACCAGGCGCAGCAGCGCGGCACCGACGGTGAGGTCGGCGCCCAGCGGCCAGGCGGTGCCGCCGTCGGCGCGGTGGGCGGCCGGGCGCGGGGCGCCGCGGCGGGCGGAGCGGGCGGGGGCGGGGGCGCGCTCACCGGTGGCGGTACGACGGGTGCGGTCGCTGTGGACGTCGCGGTCCGTGGCGGGCGGGCTCGGTGTGCGGAGGGCGACCGCCTCGTCGCCCTCACCCTCGCCCCGGGACGGGCCGCCGCCCTCGGGGGCGCCCGCGCCGTCGCCGTCCCGGTCGCCGTAGCCGTGGCCGTAGCCGTCGAAGTCACTGCCGCGGTCGGGGTCGTCGTCCGGGGAGCCCCCGGGACCGTCCGGCCGGCCGGGACCGACCGGAGCGCGGTGCCAACCCGCCGAGCCGTCCGGGCCGACGGTCAGCCAGAGGCCGCCCGCCGGAGCGCCGGAGCCACGGAGCCGGACTGTGCAGGACGGATCGGTGCCGATCTCGTGGCTGCCGGGCCCGAGCCGCCAGACCCGCCCCGCCCCCGGACCGGACACGAGGTGCAGTTCCAGCTGGACGGGGTCGCCCGGGCGCCGGTCCGGCGCGCTGCTCCGGACCGGGTCGGGCTCGTCGGCGGGGACCCCGAGACCGAGCACGGCACCCTCCCGTACCCCCGTCCCGGCGACGGCCGTCGCCGGGTCCAACCGCCGCGGTCCGAGGTGGAGTCCGCGCGGGGCGACGGTTCCCGTTCCGGCCAGGAAGGCTTCCATGTCGCCGCCGGACGGACCGGGGCCGTAGCCCGGTCCGGCGGTCGCGACGGCCTCCACCGGGTCGGGGTCCCGTCGGTCCAGGGCCGCCGCCAGTTCGCCGACGGTCGCGCCGGGAGGCAGGTCGAGGACGTGGTCGCGACGGTCGGTGCCGTCGGCGACAGTGACGGTCAGCTTCACCGGGAGGTCTCCAGGGGGTCGGGCGGGCTGGACTGGGGGTCGGGGCGGGTCGTCGGCCGGGACGGCTCCGGGGCGGGTCGTCGGCCGGGACGGCTCCGGGGCGGGTCGTCGGCCGGGACGGCTCCGGGGCGCGGCCCGGCCGCAGGGTCAGCCGACGTGCCGGGTCGCGGACAGGAGCGCGGTCCCGGAGCGGCGCGCGGAGACGCCGGCCGTGGGGCCGGCCGGTCCTGGCTCGGGCTCGGCGAAGTCGTCCTCGACATCCGGCTCGGGGTCCGGTTCCGGCTCGGGCTCGGGCTCGGGCACCGGCTCGGGCTCCGGTTCCGGCTCCGGTTCCGGCTCCGGTTTCGGCGGGGGCCAGGACTCGGCCTCCGGCGGGAGCCAGGACTCGGACTCCGCTTCCGGCCCGACCGGCTCCGGCTCCGGCACCGGTTCAGGTCCGCGCAGCAGCAGCCGAAGGGCCGTCGGGTCCGGCACCACCGGCCCGACCCGGAACGACGGCGGTTCCGATCCGGATCCGCTCCCCTCGCCCGGCTCCGGATACACCGGCCCGACCCGGAACGGCTGCGCCGAGGACGCCACCGACGCTCCGGTGTCCGGCAGTTCGCCGCCAGGGGCGGACTCCTCCGACAGGTCCGACGGCTCCGACAGGTCCGACGGACCGGACGCGGTCCCGGACGGTTCCTCGGACTCCCCCGGATCCGCCGACCCCGGCGCCGCCGGCAGCTCCTCCGGCTCCGACGGCTCCGACGGCTCCGACGGCTCCTCCGAACCGACCGCCGCCGGCAGCAGCTCCGGCTCCGACGGCTCCTCCGCACCGACCGGCGCACCGCCCGGCTCCACCAGGTCGGAGTCGTCCAACTCCACCGGTGCGAAGGCCGGGTAGGGCGGCAGGGTCCGAAGGATCCGGGCCGTGGCCCGGGCCAGTGCGACCGCCTCGACCCGCAGCGTCGTCCCGCGCAGCCGCAGGCCGTCGCGGTCGACCGTGACCAGCCGGGCCGAGCCCCGCGCACCACCGAGCACCAGCAACCGGGCGCCCGCCGCGGGGCGGAACCCCGCGGGGGCGAGGGGACAGACGGCGAAGGCCGGCTCCCCGTCCGCCGCGACCCGGTCCGCCGCGGCAAGCGCCTCGGCCGGCTCCGGACCCGCGTGGCGCACGTGCACACCGTCGGCGACCACGACCGCGCCCACCGGCAGGCGGGCGTCCAACTGCGCCGCCACCGCCTGGAGCACGGCGTGGGCGCGCACCCGGTCGCCTCCGAACTCGGTCACGGCGGGTCCGGTCGCGAGGTCGAGCAGCACCGCGGTGGGACCGTCGGTCCCGACCAGCGCCAGCAGCGGTGCCGGGCCGCCGCCCGCGACCGTCGGCCGCAGCTCGTCCCGGGCGGCCCACCAGAGCCGCGGGTCCGCCGCGTCCACCACCCACGGCCCGGGCGGGCCCGGCGGCCGGCCCGGACCGCAGGACACCAGCACGCCGACGGTGTGTGCGCCGAGCAGCACGGCGTACGGGCGCGCCCCCGCCACCCGTCCGGCGTCGAGGACGGCCCGCTCGGCGTCGGCCCAGCCCTCGCGACCGGCCAGCAGCCGCCGGACGGTGCCCAGTTGACGCCCGTACCGCAGTCGCGCCGCGAACGGGGCGGCGAACGCGGCCGCTGTCGCGCGGAGTTCGCGGCGCAGCCGGCGCCGGAACGCCCGCCAGCCGCCCGCCCGGCGGGCGGTGAGGTGGGCCAGCACGGCGAACAGCACCAGTACCCCGCCGATCCCGATCAGCGTGGTGGTGCCGGGCATCGCCGGCAGGAGGCCGGACGGCGGGAACGACGCGAGGGCGGCGCCCGCGGGCCGGACGGCCGGGACGGAGGGCGCTTCGGCCGCGGCGCGGCCGACGGTACCGGTCACGAGGCGACCACACCCCGGTCGGCCAGGTGCCGGCGCAGCGACCGGACGCCGTGGTGGGTGCGCGACTTGAGGGTCCCGCCGGGTATCCCGACAGCGCGGGCGACCTCCGCGCCGGGGCGCCCGAGGAGATGGACGTGCACCACGGCCTCCTGGTGGATGCGGTCGAGCGAGCGGAGCGCGTCGACCAGCACCAGCCGGTCGAGGATCCGGTCGGACGGGTCGGCGGCGTCCGCCGCGACGGGGGCCGGGAAGCCCTCGACCGCGATGCCGACCGGCACCGCGCGGTTCTTGCGCCACTCGTCGATCAGCAGGCGGCGGGCGACCGTGAACAGCCACATCCGGATCGGCCGGCTGTCCCAGTCCAGCGCCTCGGCGGCCTGCCAGGCCCGTAACATCGCCTCCTGGACGATGTCCTCCGCCCGGTGCGGGTCGTTGTCGCCGAGTCCGCTGATGAAGCGGTACAGGACCTCGCGTTCGGCCACCAGGAGTTCCGCCCACGGTGCGGCGGTCGGCCCCGACCGGGCCTCGTCGGCTGTGTGCGCCATGTTGCTGCCTTGCTCTCCTCGCGGGACCGTCCGGACGCTGCCGCGCCCTCGGTTCGGGTCATTCGGATCATGGGTCCGTCCCCGGACGGCCGTCACCGTAACGCCGCGGGGGAACGGGCACCCCACCCGCCGGTGAACTCCGGGCCACTCCGACCTTGCATGAGATGGACACGCCAGGAATGTCGGGTCGCCGCCACTGGAACGACACCTCGGGTTCACACCGCGGCCGGACGGCCGGAGGAGCATGCCAGCGCCCGCCCTCGCCCTGGAGGCCACGTTGTCCGGACCGTCCGACCCGCCGTCAGCCGCCGTGCCCGACGGGGACTTCCCGCCCGTCCCGGCGCCCCGGCCGGACCGGGAGGGCGGCACGACCGCGGTGGGCCGGCACCCCGCGCCCGCGCGCTTCTCCGACAGCTACCTGCGCCACACCCCGAACCCGCCGCGCGGTCTCCTGCCGCAGGCCCGGGTCTGGACCACCACGGCCGCCGCGGCCGCGCTGGTCGGCGCCGTCGCCCTCGGCTCCGCCCTGCTGCCCGCCGGGAACGGCGGCGCACCGCATGCCGCGCCGAACGCCGCCACCGGCCCCGCCACCACGGCGACGGCCGTCGCCCCCGGGGCCGCCGACCCGGCCGACGGCACGCCGAGCCCCCCTGCCGGCCCCGAGCCGTCGACCGCACCGCCCGCCGAGCCGCCCCCGGCGACCGACCCGGCCGCGGCCGCCGCCGATCCGGTGGCGGCCGGGCCGGAGCCGGACCGGCCGAACACCGCCGACCGGGGCGCCGACCGCCCGCCCGCCGCCGTGCCGCCGTCCACCGCCCGACCGCAGACCCGCGCACCGGCGCCGGCCGGCGCGCCGGACCGACCGGCGTCCGCCACCCAGGCCCCCGCCGCCCAGCCACCGGCGGCCCAGCCCCCCGCCGCGCAGCCCCCCGCCGCCCAACCGCCCGCGGCCCAGCCGGCCGCCCCGGCGGCCCAGCCCGCCGTCACCACCCAGGCCCCGGCACCGCCGCCCGCCGCGCCCGCGCCACCGGCGCCCACCACCCAGGCGCCCGCGCCCGCTCCGCCGCCCCCCGGCCGCCCCCTCGCGGGGCGCGGCTCGCAGCGCTGCATCGGCACCGTCGGCCGCCGGCTCGGCGACGGCGTCGGACTGGAGCTCCAGGACTGCACCGGCGGCGCCTGGCAGACCTGGGACTTCCGCGCGGACGGCACCGTCCGGGCCGGCGACCTCTGCATGGACGTGGCCTGGGGCTCGGTCCTCAACGGCACCCGGATCCAGGTGGCGGTCTGCAACGGCAGCCCCGCCCAGCGGTTCGTCCTCGCGGGTCCGGAGGACCTCGTCAACCCCCAGGCGAACAAGTGCGTGGACGCCAAGGACAAGGGCACCGCCGCCGGCACCCCGCTCCAGCTGTGGGACTGCTCCGGCACCCCCAACCAGAAGTGGTACCGCCGCTGACCCGCCCGCCCGGGCCGTGCGCGAGTGCGAGGCCGCCCGCGCGGGCACCGGCACGGACAGGGCCCGTCGGGCCGGGCCGCCGAACGCGAAGGGGGTGGGACTCCCTCCTCGGGAGCCCCACCCCGGTCGTGCGACCGTCGGCCGGGAACTACGGCCGGCGGCGCCTGCGGCGGGCGACGGACAGGGCGATCCCTCCGCCCGCCGTCAGGGCCAGGGCCGCCCCGGCCAGCCCCTCGCTCACACCCGCCCCGGTGTGCGGGAGGACGCCCGGGTGCCAGGGGGCGGGGTGCGGTGCCGGGCGCGGGGTGGGCGCGGCGGCGGGGTGGGTGGTGACGGTGGTCCGGGCGGGGGGCGAGGTGACGGGGTGGTTGCTGCCGAACGGGGTGCCGGTCGCGGTGGCGGTGTTGGTGAGGGTGCCGCGGGCGGCGTCCTCGGTGGTGACCCGGTAGGTGGCGGTGCAGACCAGCTGCTGACCGACGCCCAGGGCCGACTCGGGGCAGGAGATCGCGGACACGGTGCCGGTCCCGCTGAACTCGCCTTCCCTCACCGCGATGTGCTCGATCGTCACATTGCCGGTGTTGGTGAGGGTGAAGCGGTAGGTCACGGTCGCGCCCGCCGCGGCACTCGCCGGGTCCGCGGTTTTGACCAGGTCGAGGGCGGGGTGGTGGGGTGCGGTGACGGTGACGGTGTCGGGCGGGCTGGTGACGGGGGTGCCGCCGCCGGGCGGGGTGCCCGTCGCGGTCGCGGTGTTGCTGATCGAACCGGCGTCGATGTCGGCCTGGGTGGCGGTGTAGGAGGTGCTGCAGACCAGCTGCTGACCGGGCCGCAGTTCGCCGGAGCCGGGCGGGCAGGCGATCGGCGGGCGCTTGCCGGTGCCGGTGAACCTGGACTCGACGGGGTGGACGCCGGTGAGGGTGATGTTGCCGGTGTTGGTGACGGTGAAGGTGTAGGTGATCCGCTCGCCGGCCTTGGTGACGGTGGCGGGCTCGGCCTTCTTCTCCAGGACCATGGCCGGGCGGGACTCGTGCGGCACGGTCACGGAGGACGGCGGGCCGGTGACGGGGGTGCCGCCGCCGGGCGGGGTGCCCGTCGCGGTCGCGGTGTTGCGGACGGTGCCGCGGTCGGCGTCGTCCTGGGTGACGGTGTGGGTGGCGGTGCACAGCACCTGGGCGCCGGGAGCCAGTGACTTCGCGGCGTCCGGGCAGGTGACCCGCGGGGCCGGCCCGGAGCCGGTCCACTCGGTCTCGCTCACACCGACGCCGGTCAGGGTGACGTTGCCGGTGTTGGTGACGGTGTAGGTGTACGTGATGGTCTCGCCGACGACGAGCTGCTGCTTGTCGGAGGACTTGACGACGGTCAGCGCCGGCCTCGGGTCGGTGGGGACGGTGGTGGTGCCGGGGGGCGAGGCGACGGGGGTGCCACCGGGCGGGGTGCCGGTCGCGGTGGCCGCGTTGTCGATCCTCCCGGCGTCCACGTCGGCCTGGGTGACGGTGTACTCGGCGGTGCAGGTGACGATGCGTCCGGGTTCGAGCGACACGGCGTCCTCGGGGCAGCTGACCGGGGACAGGGTCCCGGTGCCGCTGAAGGCGCCCTCGTCCACACGGACGTCGGAGAGGGTGACGTTGCCGGTGTTGGTGACGAGGTACGAGTAGGTGATCCGCTCGCCCGCCACCAGCCGCTGCTTGTCCGCGCTCTTCTCGACCACCAGCGAGGGCCGGGGCGTGAAGGGGACGACGGTGCTGGACGGCGGCGAGGTGACCGGGGTGCCGCCGCCGGGCGGGGTGCCGGTCGCGGTGGCGGTGTTCTCGATCGTCCCCGCGTCCACGTCCGCCTGGACGACGGTGTACTCGGCGGTGCAGGTCACGGTCGCGCCGGGGGCGAGGGACTTCGCGGCGTCGGGGCAGACCGTCGTCGGCGCGGTGCCGCGACCGGTGAACGCCGTCTCACCGACGCCCGCATCGGTCATGGTGACGTTGCCGGTGTTGGTGACCTCGAAGGAGTAGTGCAGGATCTCGCCGACCTGCAGCGCAGTGGTCTCGGCGACGGTCTTGCGCAGCGTCAGGTGCGGTCGCGGGGGCACGGTGACGGTGGTCCCGGCCTCCGGGGAGACCGGCGGGGTGAGGCCGGCCGGCGGGGTGCCGGTCGCGGTGGCGGCGTTGTCGATCCTCCCGGCGTCCACGTCGGCCTGGGTGACGACGTAGCGGGCGGTGCAGGTGAGGACGGCGCCGGGGGTCAGCGGACCGCCGGGGCAGTCGACTTCGGGCGCGCCGCCGCTGCCGCTGAACGAGGTCTCGGTGACCTTGAGATCGGTCAGGGTGACGTTGCCGGTGTTGGTGAGGACGAAGGTGTAGACGACCTGCTCACCGGCCTTGGCGACGGTGGCCGGTTCGGCCTTCTTCGCCACGGTCAGGGCGGGTCGGGAGTCGTGCGGCACCAGGACCGAGTCGGGCGGGCTGGTGACGGGGGGCAGGCCGCCGGGCGGGGTGCCGGTCGCGGTGGCGGAGTTGCGCAGGGTGCCGCGGTCGGCGTCCTGCTGGGTGATGGTGTAGGTGGCGGTGCACCGCACCTGGCCGCCGGGGGCGAGCGGACCCGCCGGGCAGGTCGCCTTCGGCGCGGGGCCGGAACCCGTCCACTCGGTCTCGGTGACGCCGACCTCGGTGAGGGTGGTGTTGCCGGTGTTGGTGACGGTGAAGGTGTAGGTGATGTCCTCACCGGCGACGAGCTGCTGCTTGTCGGAGGACTTGGCGATCGTCAGCGCCGGAGTGCGGTCGGCGGTGACGGTGGTGGTGGCGGGGGGCGAGGTGACGGGGGTGCCGCCGCCGGGCGGGGTGCCCGTCGCGGTGGCCGCGTTGTCGATCTTCCCGGCGTCCACGTCCGCCTGCGTCACCGTGTACGTCGCCGTACAGGTCCGGGAGGCGCCGGGGGCCAGCTCACCGGCCGGGCAGTTCACCTTCGGCGCTCCCCCGCTGCCGGTGAAGGAGGTCTCCGTGACCGAGATGTCCGTCAGGGTGACGTTGCCGGTGTTGGTCGCCGTGTAGGTGTAGGTCAGGGTCTCGCCGGCGACGAGGCGCTGCTTGTCGGCGACCTTGTCGACGTCCAGCGAGGGCCTGGGGGTGAAGGGGACGACGGTGCTGGAGGGGTCGGAGGTGACAGGGGTGCCGCCGCCGGGCGGGGTGCCGGTCGCGGTGGCGGTGTTCTCGATCGTCCCCGCGTCCACGTCCGCCTGGACGACGGTGTACTCGGCGGTGCAGGTGACGACCGCACCGGGGGCGAGCGAGTCCGCCGCGGCCGGGCAGGTGATCTGCGGGGCTGTGCCGCGGCCGGTGAACGCGGTCTCGCCGACGCTCACCGGGGCGAGCGTGACGTTGCCGGTGTTGGTGATCTCGAAGGCGTAGTGGACGACCTCGCCCACCTGCAGGGCGCCGGTCTCGGCGGCGCTCTTGCGCAGCGCGAGGTCGGGCCCGGGAGGCGCGGTGACGGTGACGGTGGACTCGTTGGAGACCGGCGGGTTCGTCCCGGCCGGCGGGGTCGCGGTCGCGGTGGCGGCGTTCTCGATCCGCCCGGCGTCCACGTCGGCCTGGGTGACGGTGTAGGTGCCGGTGCAGGTGACGGAGGCCCCGGGGGCGACGCTGCCGGGCGGGCAGCTGACCTGCGGACGCGTGCCGGTGCCGGAGAAGGACGTCTCGTTCACCACCGGGTCGGTGATCGGGAGGGTGCCGCTGTTGGTGACCGTGAAGCTGTAGCGGACCTGGTCGCCGGCCTTGCCGACGGTGGCCGGGTCGGCCTTCTTCTCCAGCGTCAGCGCGGGGGCCGCGCCGATGGTCAGCGGCCAGTCCTCCACCTCGCCGGAGTCCGCCATGCCGGTCGGCGCCTCCACCTGGGCCTGGTCGTACCCGAGCCGGAACCGGCTCCAGGTCGGACCGGCGACGACTCCCGCGGGCACCGTCCAGGTGAACGTCACCGAGGTCTGCCCGGGGGCGACCGTCGCGGTGGCCCGCTCGGCGGTGCCGAAGCCCCCGCTGCCGTCGAAGTCGATCCACGCCGCCGCGTACGCGGGCGCGGCGGAGCCGGCGGCGGGGCCGTTCACGGGGACGGTCAGCGAGTACGTCCGCCCGGCCGACCCCGCGCTCAGGGTGCCGAAGTCCGGGTTGAGGTCCCGGTCGTCGTCCTCCTGGCGGCAGGCCTGGGTGATCATCGAGGTCTGGACGTTCTCGGAGACCTCCTGACCGAGCGTCAGGTCGCCGATCACGTGCGAGGCGTTGCCGTAGGAGACCGGCGCATTGGAGCAGTCGTCGCGCACCAGCGCGGACAGCGCCCAGTCGTCCTGGCCGTTGCTGTCGTTCGCGCCCACGGCGACGCGCTGGGTGACGAAGTCGACCGCGAAGGTCAGGGTCGACACCGTGCCGACGACCGGCACGCTGCCGCAGCCGGCCCGCAGACCGGCGTTGGCGTCCTGGCAGTTGGCCTGGGCGGTGCCGCTGCGCGGCCGGATCGTGCGCCCGGCCACGAACAGCGTGGCACCGTCGTTGGACTGGGTCAGCTCGGCCGGCTGGTCCGAGCCGGTGAGCGTCAGCTGGGAGTGGGTGCCGGTGACGAAGCCGGAACCGTTGGCGCCCGCACCCAGACCCGCCAGGCTGAGGATCGGGTTGCGCACCGGGTGCTTGAAGGTCACGGTGAGCGTGCCCGCCGGGCAGGTGGAGTTCGCCGGGCAGTCCTGCTGCGGCCGGGTGCGGACGCGGATCGCGTACGCCTGGGTCGGGTCCAGCTGCGGCTGGTAGTGGGAGGCGGCCGGGCTGCCGATGGAGCTCAGCGTCAGGCCCTCCTGGACCTGGATGTTGCCGACGACGGACGCCTTCATCGACATGCCCGACGGGAAGGGGATGTCCCGGTACCCGTTGAAACCGGTGACACCGGTGCCCGCGCCGCTCGGGGCCTCGTAGGCGAGAGCGGGCGCGGCGCCGAGGACGACGGCGAGTGCGGCGAGCACGGCGACCAGGCCCCGGGCCGGCCCGCGGAGCAGGGCGGCGGGGAGGAACGAGGACCCGGGTCGCACCGGGGGATTCGAACGAAGAGGGGGCCTGCCGGGCCGGAACATGGAGATCAACCACCTGTCGGACGGACGCGCCATGAGGGACAGGTGACGGCCGCCGTCACATCCCGCGCGGATTCCCGGTCCGGTCACCAGCAGTGACATTCACATGGCGCTTATGTGACAGGTCGTAGCAACACGGGAGAAATCCCCTGAACGGACGCAACACCCCTGCGCGAAGGGAGGCGGATCCGGCATGGCGGGATCTTGGCGAACGGCGGCGATCACGACACTCGTGGGCGGCACCGGCCCTGCGACAGGATCGGTGCACCAGCCCGTACCGCTCGATCCCAGGAGTGCCCGATGACCAGCGCCGTTCTCTCCGTTCCGCCCGCCGAGCCGGCCGTCGCCGAGGCGCACTTCCTCTCCCGGCTCAGCTTCGAGGCCGATGTCTCGGACGTGCGCGCCGACCTCACGGCGGGTGTGCCCGGGCTGGTCCTCGTCGACTCGCGGAGCGAGGTCGCGTGGGCGCAGGGGCACATCCCGGGTGCGCTGCACCTGCCCACCGTCCGGATCCCGGAGCTGGCCGGGGAACTGGTCGACCGCGGGGCCACCGTCGTCACCTACTGCTGGGGGCCCGGCTGCAACGGTGCCACCCGGGCCGCGCTCGCCTTCGCCCGGCTCGGCTACCGGGTGAAGGAGATGCTCGGCGGCTTCGAGTACTGGGTCCGCGAGGGCTTCGCGTTCGAGACGGCCGAGGGCACCGAGCGGCGGCCGATCGACGACCTGACGGCCCCGCGCTCGGGCATCTCCTGCGCCTGCTGAGGCGGTGGGTCCGCGCCGGGCCCACGGTGGGCCCGCGCCGGGCTCACAGTTCGCGGATCTCGGGGCGGGTGAGGGCGTAGCCGAAGGCGCCGAGCAGGCAGAGGCCGGTGGTCGCGAGGACGCCGCCGCTCCCGAAGGTCTCGACCGCCGCGCCGGCCGCGATCACGGAGACCGGGAAGACGCCCAGCCCGCAGAAGGTGATGGCCGCCATCACCCGGGCCAGCAGGGCGGGCGGCGTGCTCTTCTGAACGCCGGTGACGACCAGGACGTTGGTCACCGTGCTGGCGCCGCCGGCGACGAGGAGCAGCAGCACGGCGCCGACCAGGCCGGTGAACGGCACCAGGCCGATCGCCGCGCCCATCACCAGCCCGGAGAGCATGGCCGTGCGGCCGCGCGAGCGCACCGCCGTGAGACCGGCCGCGAACAGGCCGCCGACCAGTGCCCCGCCGGTGAACGCGGCCAGCAGCAGGCCGAGGCCGACGGCGCCGGCGGCGAAGCCGTCGGTGGCCAGGGTCGGCAGGGCGACCCTGGTGGCGCCGCCGACCGTCAGATTGGCGACCACCGTCACTGTCAGCACCGCGCGCAGCAGCGGCGACTCCCGCAGCAGGGCGCGGAAGTTCCTCGGTACGGAGGCCCGTTCGGAGATCGGCCGGGGTGGTGCGACCGTGCTGCCGCGGCCGATCAGCAGCAGGGTCGCCGCCGACACGGCGAAGGTCGCGGCGTCCAGGCCCAGGGCGACGGCCGGGTTCAGCCAGGCGACCAGGGGTCCGGCGACGGCCGGGCCGAGCAGGCCGGCGCCGAAGGTCACGGTGCTGTTGAGCGCGTTGCCGGCGTGCAGGTCCTCGGCGGGCAGCAGGGTCGGGGTGATCGCCCAGGCGGCCGGCAGGAACACCCCCGCCCCGAGGCCGACCAGCAGCGCGAGCGCGCCGATCAGCCAGTAGTTCGCCGATCCTCCGGCGGCGGTCGCGCACAGTCCGGCGGTGGCGAGCAGCCGGCCGAGGTCGGCGGTCATCATCACCCGCCAGGCGCCGAACCGGTCGGCGAACATCCCGCCGAGCGGGGTGGCGACCAGCCGTCCCGCACCGTAGGCGGCGACGACCAGGCTCAGCTGACGGGCGCCGCCGCCGAGGGACTGGACCAGCAGCGGCAGGGCGACCACCTGGAACGCGTTGCCGAACTCGGAGGTGCCCTGGCCGATCACCAGCAGCCGGTAGCCGCGCGAGCGCAGCGGCGCGAGGCCGATCCGGGGGCGGAAGCGCAGCGGTCCGCCCGGCACGGCGCCGCGGTCGGTGCCCGCGCCGCCGCCCGTGCCCGTGCCCGTGCCGCTAGCCATCGAGCGAGACCGGGAGCGACTCCAGACCGCGCAGCATGATCGTGTTGCGCCAGGGCAGGGTCTCCTCGGCGGCGGCCAGCTCGATCCGGCTGAAGCGCTCCAGCAGACCGGTCAGCGCCACCTCGCTCTCCAGTTTGCCGAGGAAGGAGCCGAGGCACCGGTGCAGGCCCTGTCCGAAGGCCAGGTGGCCCGGGTCGTTCCGGTCCAGGACCAGCCGGTCCGGGTCGGTGAAACGGGCCGGGTCCCGGTTGGCCGCGCCGAGCGAGAGCAGCACCAGCTCGTCCGCCGGGATCTCCACGTCGTCGACCGTCACCTCGGCGTTGGTGAAGCGCATCGTGGCCATGCTCACCGGGGACTCGTAGCGCAGGAACTCGTCGATCGCGACCGGCATCATCGTCGGGTCGGCGCGCAGCCGGGCCAGTTCGTCCGGGTGGTGGAGCAGGGCGAGGGTGGCGGTGCCGAGCAGGTTGACGGTGGTCTCGTGGCCGCCGATCAGCAGCAGGAAGACCATCGAGAACACCTCCTTCTCGGTGAGTTCGCCCGCGTCGCAGGCCCGCACCAGGTCGGTGAGGATGTCGGTGCGCGGGGACGAGCGTCGGGCGATCATCAACTCCCGCAGGTAGTCGTTCAGTTCGCCGGTGGCCTGGTCGAAGGTCATGTCGCCGCCCTGGGTCAGGATCGCCGTCGACCAGGTGCGGAAGTCCCGCATGTCCTCCGGGGGGAAGCCCAGCAGCTCGCAGATGACCATGATCGGCAGCGGGAAGGCGAAGTCCGTCACCAGGTCGGCCGTCCCCCGCCCGCGCAGACCGTCCAGCAGGCCGCCGGCGATGCGCTCGACCATCGGCCGCATCAGGTCCACCCGGCGACGGGTGAAGACGCCCTGGATCAGACGGCGCAGCCTGGTGTGGTCCGGCGGGTCGCTGTTGAGCATGTGGACGACGTCCGAGCCGAGGGTCAGACCGGCGCCGCGGCCGCTGGCGATGGCCTGGCTGCGGCGGACGTCCTGCCCGAACCGCGGGTCCATCAGCGCGGTCCGGACGTCCTCGTACCGCGTCACCAGGTAGACCGGCAGGCCCTCGCCGAACTCCACCACGGAGACCGCGCCGGCCTCGCGAATCCGGGCGAGCGTGGGGTAGGGGTCGCGGATGAACGCGGACATCCGCGCGGCGGCGTCGTCGACCGCGGTGCTCATGGTTCTCTCCTCGGACGGGTGGGGCAGGTCGGGTCAGACGGTCAGCGACGGGAAGGGCCAGCGGCGCACCCGCATGGGCAGGAACCAGGCCCGGCCCGCCTGTTCGGCGATCAGACCGGCCTCGGCGAAGTCCCGGTGCACGGCCTCCGGCAGCAGACCGACCTCGACGCCCTCGGCCAGGGCGTCCAGTCGGGCCAGATGGCCGGGCTCGTCGACGGTGAACAGCTCCAGCGTCCCGAAGCGGCGGTCACGCACCTCCACGAAACCGGGGCCGCGCCGGTAGACGCACTTGCTCGGGAAGTAGCTCGCCCGCCAGTCGGCGGCGACCCCGGCCGCCGCACCGGTCAGCTCCGCGGGCGGGTAGAGGTGGTGGAACCTCCGCTGCTCGACGCAGCCGTCGGTGCAGACCGCGTGCCAGAGCACGGCCAGCCCCTGCCCGGTCGCGTCGCGCAGCAGCATCAGGGCCCGCGCCGAGGCCGCCGGCGCGTCGGCGCACAGCCGCACCGGTTCGGTCAGTCTCAGACAGCGGACGCCGGCCCGGTGCAGCTCGGTGATCTCCTCCCCCGCCGGTCCGGCCAGGGTCCGGCGGCCGAGCCCGATGCCCGGCAACTCCCGGACGGCGGGGTCGTAGTCGAGCCAGAGCTCGGCCTCCGGCCCGGCCGCCGACCAGGCTCCGGCGTCGGTCCGCTCAGCCGATCGGGACGGCATCCAGCACCTCCTCGGTCTCGGTGCGGGGACGGACGGCGGCGGGGCCGTGCCGGTGCCGCATCCGCATCAGCACCTGGTTGTCGGACTCGACGGCGACCTGGAGGTAGCTGTCCCCGTCGTGGAACAGCAGGCCCAGCGCGGTGAAGCGCGCCAGGACCGGTTCGGCCGCCGCCGCGCCGCCGGGGAGCTTCGCGGCCAGCGCGGCGGGCGAGCGGGGCTGGCCGAGCAGCCGGAAGGCAGCGATCTCCACCGGGTCGGTCAGCTCGGCCACCCGCCAGTCGTACCCGGGCCGGGTGTTGACCAGCACGATCCGCCCGCCCGCCTCCCGGTAGGTGAGCCGGCTGTCGGGGAAGCGGGCGAGCCAGGTGTCCACCGCCTCGCCCAGGCGCTCCGCGACCGGGCCGCCGATCCCCCGCGGCGGTGCGGTGAACACATAGGCCAGTTCGGCGAGTTCGCTCTCCGGCAGCCGGTAGGTCGCACGGTACTGGAAGGCCGGCCGGGTGATCTGGAAGCCCAGCTCCGGGCGGTCGAAGTACGGGCTGAACCGCTCGATCGCGATCCGTCCCGCACCGGTCGGCGGGTCCAGGTGGTGCAGTACGGGCAGTTGCCGGATCACCGACTCGTAGTCCTCCGGCTGCTCGCCCGGGAAGCCGTAGAGGTAGTTCCAGGTGACCGAGACGCCGGCGCTCTGCGCGTCCCGCAGCGCCCGCACGTTCTGGCAGCCCGTCACCCCCTTGTCCATGATCCTCAGGACCCGGGTGCTCAGGTTCTCGATGCCGGGCTGCACCTGGGCCGCGCCCGAGTCGCCGAGCAGCTGGAACTGGTGGCGGCGCAGATTGGCCTTGATCTCGAAGTGCAGCCGCAGGTCGACGGGGAGTTCGGCCAGGGACTTGAGGACGGTGTCGAAGTAGCCCATGTCCAGGATGTTGTCGACGACGTAGACGTCCAGCAGCTGGTGGCGCTCGGCGAGGGTGAGCACCTCGGCGAGGAAATCCGCCGGCGGCTTGGAGCGGAACTCCATCGAGGAGCCGTTGAGGCCGCAGAAGGTGCAGTGGTGCTTCTCCCCCCACCAGCAGCCCCGGGAGCCTTCCAGGACGAGCTTGGGGTCGACCCAGCCCGCCGCGACGGAGGCGTCCAGCCGCTCGTAGAAGCCGTCGTAGCGGGGTGTCAGGATCGCCGCGGGCGGCAGCGGGCGGCGCGACATCTCGTTGACGGTCGACTTCCCGGACGCGTCGCGCCAGCACAGCCCGGGGACGGCCGCGAGGTCGCCGCCCGCCAGCAGCGCCGGGAAGGCCGCCTCGCCCTCGCCGCGCACCACGTAGTCCAGGAAGGGGAAGTTGCGGTGCAGCGCGGCGCCCTGCGGGCCGTCGCAGTTGGCGCCGCCGAACACCGTGCGCACCTGCGGGCAGCGCTGCTTGAGCAGGCGGGCGGCGGCGAGGCTGGCCGTGTTCTGCTGGAAGGTGGTGGTGAAGCCGACCAGGTCCGGCGGGTCGGCGGCGAGTTCGTCCACCAGTCGCGCGATGAACTCGGGGGCGATCGCCCGGGTGGCCCGGGTGAGCGCCATCTCCTGCTCGCTCGCGCCGTTGGTGGCCAGGTACTCGAAGTACCGCTCGGGGTCGGCGGATTCGGCGAAGCCCGGAGCGGGCTCGTCGTCGCCGTACAGCGCGCCCGCGAACGCCCAGTCCCCCGCGCCCTGGAAGTAGGACTTCTCGGAGAAGTACTCGTAGTCGTCCACGCCGAATCCGGTGGTCCCGGCCGCCCAGTCCACGAAGTCCAGGTTGGCGTACCGTACTTCGACCTCGTGGCCGGCGCGGGCGGCGGCGGTGTGCAGGATCCCGAGCGCCAGCGACGGCACGTCGATCGCACCCCAGGGCATGTGCAGCAGGACGATACGCATGATGGCCACTTCTGTCGTGCGCGGACGGTGGACCCGGGCGGTGGGCGGGGACGGCAGGCGGAGTGCCGCTCCGGAGCGCCGGGGCGCCCCGGAGCGACCCGGAATCACTTCTTGGACTCCGGCTTCGGCTTCGGCTGCCCCTTGAGGGCGGGCGCGACCGGTGCGGCCTTGGTGATGTCGAGCGCGAAGTTCTGGACGATCACCGCGCCACGGTCACGCTCCGGGGTACCGATCGGGTCGTTCTGGATGCTGCGACGCTTCATGGCTGTTCACCTCCTTCCATCGGCTGGGCGGATCCCCCGGAGCGGTCGCCCCGGGGAGGTCGGTGGGGTGGTGCCGGCCAGGCCCGTCCGGCGAACCGGACCATCGCGGCCAGCACCGACCGGTGGTCGGCGGTCCGGCGGCTGTAGTGGCCGCCGTCCACCCTGAGCAGCTCGTGCGGCACCGCCAGCCGGCGCAGGTCCGCGGCGTAGCGGGCCACCTGCTCGGGCGGGCACCGCTCGTCGTCCCGCGAGACGACCAGCAGCACCGGCGAACGGACCCGGTGCACGTACGACCGCGGGTCGGCCGCGCGGTAGCGCTCGGGCACCTCGTCGGGACTCCCGCCGAAGAGCTGCCGGTCGAGTGCGCGCAGGGCCGGGGTGGTGCCGCGGTAGGTGGCGGGGTAGTCCGCGATCGGCTGGGCGGCCATGCCGAGCGACCACAGGTCCGGCTGGGCGCCCATCGCGAGCAGGGTCAGGTAGCCGCCCCAGGAGAACCCGCAGAGGCCGGTGCGGTCCGCGAGCGCCGTGCCGTCGGCGACCAGCTCGGCGCGGACGGCGGCCAGGTCCTCGATCTGGGCCAGCCCGACCCGGTGGTCGTACTCGTGCTGCCAGCGGGCCCCGTAACCGGTGGAGCCGCGGTAGTTGGTGCGCACCACCGCGTAGCCGTGGCCGACCAGGATGTTCACCCGGGGGTCGTAGGAGTCCCGGTCGTGGGTGGCGGGGCCGCCGTGCACCAGGAACAGCGTCGGCCACGGGCCCGGGCCGGGCGGGGTGCTGACGAAGCTGTGGATCCGCCCGTAGGGGCTGGGCGTCCAGCGGCGGCCGCGGGAGGTGCCGTCGAGGTCCGGGCCGGGGTGGTCCGGGTCCGCGTGGTCCGGGTCCGCGTGGTCCGGGTGGTCCGGGTGGTCCGGGTGGTCCGGGTCCAGGTCGGGGCCGGGGCGGGCCGTCGCCCCGGCTTCCGGACGCAGCACCAGCGGTCGGGGCGGGGTGGACTCCCGGCTCCAGACGCAGTGCAGGGTGCCGTCCGGGGCGCAGGACAGGTCGTGGATGGTGCCGCCGGGTGTGCCGAGCTCCCGGACCACGGGCGACGGGCCGAGGTCGGCGAGCAGCAGTCGGCTCCGCCCGGCCCGCTCGTGCTGGATCAGCACCCCGCGCGGACCCCGGTACCAGCCGGCCGATATCTGGGCGTCGAACGACAGGCCCGGGTAGCGGCGCAGGCCGGTGTCCGCGCGCCAGGTCGCGACCGTGTACCGATCGTCCTCCTCGACCACCAGCAGCAGTTCGGGGTCGAGGAGCGCGAGCGGGTCGAACTCGATCGGCCAGAGCCGCAGTCCGCCGCCCCCGGCCGCACGGACGGCCGGGCCCCCGTCCGTCCGCCACAGCAGCACCGCGTCGTCCCCGTCGGGCCGCCCGCCGAGGGCGAGCAGCCGACCGTCCGGCGACAGGTCGGCCAGGCTCAGGTACCCCGGCGCGGAACCGATCAGCCGCGCCTCGCCCGCGGGCGGTCCGACGTAGCAGTGCGAGGCCCCGTCGACGCCGACCGCCACCGCCGCGAGCGCGCCCGTCCGGTCGAAGGCGACGCCGTACGGGCGACCGGGCGGCACCCCCCGCAGCGCCTCGCCGTCCGCACCGCCGGCGAACGGCTCCCGGCGCCACCGGCCCCGCTCGTCGCTGTCGGCGTCGAACCACCAGATGGCGTCGCCGTCCGGCTCGATCTCGCTCAGGTGGACGCCGCCGGGCCGGTCGGTGACCACCCGGCGGCGGTCCGTCCGGAGGTCCCAGGCCACCGCCTGCCAGCGCTCCTCGACGAGCCGCGTCTCGACCGCGCGGTCCGCGGCGAGCGCGGCGAAGCCCGGGGACTGGTACGCCTGTGTCACGGACCCGCCCTTCCGGCTCGATGGTGGGAACAGGCTGCGCCGAACGATCGAGGAACCAGTGAACTCCTGTGACGTAAAGGTCACTTGTGGAGGAGCGCGGTCCACTCTAGGGGGGTGCTGCGGCCTCGAACAGACCTCTCGCACGGTTGACCGGAAGAAAATTGAAATGGACACCGCCCGACCGGGGGGAGCCGCCCCGGACGTGCCGGCCGTCCGCCGGACGCGGCCTCCCCCGCCGTCGCCCTCGGCGGACTCCGGACCTCGGCGTCAGCGCAGCGAGTCGATCCAGCGCTCCAGCCGGTCCCCCTCGGCCAGCATCAGTCCGGGGTCGCGGAGGGTGTTGGTGAGCAGCGAGATCCCCTGGTAGGCGGCGACCAGTGCGACGGCCAGCTCGCGGGAGTCCTCACGCCCCATCTCGGCGAACTGCGCCTCGGCCCAGTCGATCAGCCTGCGCACGACCTCCGCGACGGCGACGTCGAGGCCGTCGGCGCGCTTGTCGAGCTCGGACGCGAGACTCCCGGTCGGACAGCCGTACCGGGCGGTGAGTTCACGCTGTCCGACCCAGCCGGCCAGCAGCGCCTTCAGCCGCTCCTGGGGGTCGGGGAGCGCGTCGAGCCGTGCGATCAGCTCCTCCAGCCCGGCCCCGTGGGCCTGGATCGCGGCCTCGACCAGCTCGTTCTTGGTCTTGAAGTAGTAGTAGACGTTCCCGACCGGGACGTCCGCCACGCGGGCGATGTCGGCGAGCGTGGTCTGCTCCACGCCCTTCTCGTGCAGCACCCGCGCCGCCGCCGCGGCCAGCCGCTCACGTTTTCCCGGGGCGCGCCCGGCGCCCCTCGCGCCCCCCGCGGCCTTCGCACCCTCCGCCGTCCTCGAGGTCTTCACGGCCTTCGCCGCCTTCACGGCCTTCGCGGCCTCGGAGGTCTTTGAGTCAGTCACCTGACTAAGAGTAGACGCCTGACGCGGCGTCGGCTACGGTCGTTCTAAGTCAGCCAACTGACTAACTCAACCGGAGCGGCCGACTGCCGCTCCCCACAGGGGGGTTCACGATGATTGTTGTCACGGGTGCGACCGGGAACGTCGGCCGCGAGCTGGTCCGGACCCTGGTCGACGCCGGCGAGCGGGTGACCGCCGTCTCCCGTCGGCCGGGGCCGCTCCCGGCCGGCGTCCGGCACGTTCCGGCAGACCTCGCCGACCCGGCGAGCCTGCGCCCCGCCCTCGACGGTGCCACGGCCCTGTTCCTGCTGGTGGCCGGCGAGGAACCGCGGGAGATCCTCCGGCTGGCCCGTGCGGCCGGGGTGCGCCGGGTCGTCCTGCTGTCCTCCCAGGGCGTCGGGACGCGGCCCGAGGTCTACCGCCACGCCGCCGGGTTCGAGGAGGCGGTGCGCGACTGCGGCCTCGACTGGACGGTACTGCGCTCCGGCGGCCTGAACTCGAACGCCTTCGCCTGGGCCGAATCGATCCGCACCGATCGCACGGCCGCGGCACCGTTCGGCGACGTCGGACTGCCGTCCGTCGACCCGGCGGACGTCGCCGCGGTCGCCGCCGTCACCCTGCGCGAGGACGGCCACACCGGCCGGACGTACGAACTGACCGGCCCGGCCCCGGTCACCCCGCGCGAACGGGCCGAGGCGATCGGCGCGGCCCTGGGCACCCCGGTGCGGTTCGTCGAGCAGACCCGCGACGAGGCCCGGGCCCAGCTGCTGGCGTTCATGCCGGAGCCGGTGGTGGAGGGCACCCTCGCCATCCTCGGCCTGCCGCTGCCCGCCGAGCGGACGCCGGGCCCGGACGTCGAGCGCGTCCTCGGCCGCGCACCGCGCCCCTTCGCCGACTGGGCCGCCCGCACCGCCCCGGCGTTCCGCCGATGACCGCCGGAGGAGGAGAACCGACGAACCGTCATCACCTCGTGCCCTCCCGTCGGTCCACTCCGGTGCCGATGCCCCCGGGAACGCGGCCGTCGCGCTCCCGGGGGCCGGCCCCGGCCGGATCAGCCGAGGGTGGCACCGCGCTCGGCGGCCAGCTCCTCCAGGCCGTACCGGGCGACGTGCTCCGGGTTGGCCAGGTCGACGGTGCGGACGCCCTCGGCGGCCAGCCGCTCGTTGATCTCGTCCAGACGCTCCCGGACGACCTGCTTCTCGGCGTCGGTGGTACGGCCCTTGTGCGGACGGCCGGCGTGCTCCGGGCTCGCGTAGTTGACCCGCTCCCGCCCCGCCCCGGCGGCCGCGGCCTGCACCGGGACCGTCCGGGCGGCGACCCGCTCGGCGCCGCGCAGCACCTCCGCCATCGGCGTCGCCGTGGCCAGCCGGTCGAAGGCCTCGGCGGTCATGACGACCGTCTCCGGCTCCTCCCCGTCCGGGTGGTGCAGCTCGATCGTCACCAGGTCGAGCGCCAGCCCCCGCACCTCGGCCAGCTCCCCGACGAGCGCCTCGATCGCGACCGGCCCGTCGGTGAGGCCCGGGTGGGCGCGGACCACGACCCGCACCAGCTGGTCCTCGTCCTCTGCGTGCCGGCCGGTCAGGTCCGAGAACCGGATGATCTTCTGCCCCATGGCTTCCTCTCCTGCCCCTCATGATCAGCTCAGCGAGCCTACGGCCTGTCCCGCGGGGATCGGCCCCGGCATCGGCCCGGGGATTGGCCCGCCGAACGGCAGATGCGGCACAGTGGCCACATGAGCGCGGACACGAGGGGTCACCGGACATCGGGAGGGACGGCCCCCGGGCGGCGGCGGCCGGTGCAGCAGCGCAGCCAGGAACGCTACGGCAGGATCCTGGACGCGTGCGGCGCGCTGCTCGACGAGGCCGGGGCCGCCGCGCTCACCACCAAGGAGGTGGCCCAGCGCGCCCAGGTGCCGATCGGCACCCTGTACCAGTTCTTCGCGGGCAAGGAGGACCTGCTCGCCGCGCTGGCCGGCCGCAACCTGGACCACTACCTGCACCGGCTGGACGACCGGCTGCGCGCCGAGGCCCCCACCGGGCCGGCCGGGTTCACCGACCTCGCGGTGGACGAGTTCGTCGTGATGAAGCGGACCGTCCCCGGCTTCGGCCAGGTGGACTTCGGACTCACCGGACCGGCCGCACCGGGCGGTGTGCACGACGACCGGCACCTGCTGGACGCCGAGGTGGACAACAACACGGCCGTCGCACTGCGGCTCCAGGCCCTCGGCGGCACCCTGTTCGGCACCACCGACCCGGCCGCGCTGACCCTCGCCCTGCGGGTGGTGCTGGAAGCGGCCGACGCGGTGCTCAAGCTCGCCTTCCGCACCGACCGGGACGGCGACCCGGCGATGATCACCGAGTGCAAGCGGCTGGTCCGGTGCTACCTGGCCGACCTGCTCGGGCCGCGCTGAACCGCACCGTCCCGTGCGGCGCCCGGACGCGCCGTTGCGGGCCGTGCGCGCCCGCAGCAGAGTGGAGGGAGCGGACGGGGAGCCGAGCGGCCCCGTCGGCCGCCGGTGTCCGCACACACCCGAGGAGCACGACCATGCACGCAGCGGTAGGTGACCAGCTCCACGTCCACAGCCGGGCGGTGGGCATGGTCGACCAGAAGGGCGAGATCGTCGAGGTGCGCGGCCAGGACGGCTCGCCGCCGTACGTGGTCCGCTTCGAGGACGGCCACACCGGCCTGGTCTACCCGGGCCCGGACTGCAACATCGAACCCCGCGGGGCGACCCGCTGACGCCACCGCCCACCGCCCCGCGGCCGTCCGGCCCGGGGCGGTGAGCCGTGTCCCTCCCACCCTGGACGGCACGGCTCCTCGCCGAGGCCGCGCCCGAGCTGCCGGGGCCGCTCGCCGCGCTCGCGCCGCTGCTGCAGGAGTACGGCTACGCGCTGGTGGCGCTGTTCGTGCTGCTCGACAACTGCGCCGTCCCTGCACCCGGCCAGACCGTGCTGGTGCTGGCCGCCGTCTACGCGGGCACCGGACAACTCGACCTCGCCGCCGTGGTGGCGATCGCCTTCACGGCGGCGGTGCTCGGCAACACCCTCGGCCATCTGATCGGTGCCACCGGCGGCCGGGCCTTCGTCCACCGCTGGGGCCGGTACGTGCTGCTCACCCCGGAGCGGACGGCCCGCGCGGAGGTGTTCTTCGCCCGGCACGGCGGCAAGGTGGTGACGGTGGCCCGGTTCGTCGACGGCCTGCGGCAGACCAGCGGCCTCATCGCCGGGACGACCGGCATGCCCTGGCGCCGCTTCCAGGTGTTCAACGTGCTCGGCGCGGCGCTCTGGGTCGGGGTGTGGGCGGCCGTCGGCTACGTCGCCGGGGCCAACGTCGGCACGGTGTGGCGGACGGCGGTGCGCTACCAGCTCTGGCTGCTGGCCACGCTCGGCCTCCTGGTCGCCGCCCTCGTCGTCCGTCAGTTGCTGCACCGCCGCCGGCGGCGGCGGGCCGAACCCGAGGCACGGGAAGCACCGGAGGCACGGGAAGCACCGGAAGAACCGGAAGAACCGGAGGCACCGGAAGAACCGGAGGATCAGGCAGCAGGGGAGGACCCGCGGCGGGATCGACCGCAGGAGCCCTGAGAGCGGCACCCGCGCCCGGTTGCGGGGGCCGTCCCGGCCGGTGAGCCTGGAAACCACCGGCTGGGAGGCGAGGATGAGCGGACCCGGCACCCCGACGGACTCCGTACCGGCCGGCCAGGTCCGGCCGCCGCGCGACCGGACGGTGGCCGTCGCCGTGCTCGCGGCCACCGTGCTGCTGCTGGCCGCGCAGGCGGTGAGCGGCAGCAGCGCACGGCTCGTGCTGCTGCTGGTGTTCGTGCCCGCGCTGCTGGCCGGCCTGGGCACGCTCGCGCAGACCGTCGCCGCCGCGATCTGGGTGACCGGGGTGATCGTGATCAGCTCGCTGGTCTTCCCCACGCCGTCGGTGGCCGGGCGCGCGCTGACCCTGGTGGCCGTCGTCCTCGCGCAGACGGTCGGCGTGCTGCTCTGCGCGCGCCGCCTGCGCCGGGACCGCGAACTCTTCCGGATGCGGCAGACCGCCGTCGCCCTCCAGCGCCAGCTCCTGCGCCCGCTGCCCGCCCCGACCCGGCACGCCGGGCTGGACGGCCGCTACCGCCCGGTCGAGGAGGACGCCCTCGTCGGCGGCGACCTCTACGACATCGCCGACACCCCGTACGGCACCCGGGTCCTCGTCGGCGACGTCCAGGGCAAGGGCCTGCCCGCGATCGGCGCCGGCTTCGCCGTGCTCGGCGCCTTCCGCGAGGCGGCGTTCCGCGATCCGACGCTCACCGCGGTGGCGCAGGCGCTGGAGAACGCCGTCGCCCGGCACAACGCCTACGCCGCACAGAGCGGCGAGGACGAGCGCTTCGTCACGGCGACCGTGTTCGGCCTGGACGACGGCAGCACCGTCCAGGCCGTCAACTGCGGCCACCTCGCCCCCTATCTGCTGGGCGACGAGCGCGAACCCGGGGCCGTCCCGCTGGCCGCCGGGGTCCCGCTCGGGCTCGCCGAGCTCGCCGGAGAGGTCCGCGCCGTGCAGCGGTTCGAACTGGCCGAGGGCGAGACCCTGCTGCTGGTGACCGACGGCGTGACCGAGGCCGCGGACGCCGAGGGCGAGTTCTACCCGATCGACCGGCGGCTGCGGGGGCTGTCCGACCGCTCCCCGGACGCGCTCGCCGGGGCCGTCGAGGAGGACGTCCGGCGCCACAGCCACGGCCCGCTGCGGGACGATCTCACCATCCTCACCCTGCGCCGCGCAGCCGGGGGCGACGGGCCGGACGGGGGCGCTCGGCCGAACGGGAGCCACCGGCCGAGCGGGGCCTGAGGCCCTCCGCCGAGGACCTCAGCCGAGCGGGAACACCTCGAACGGGACGGCGAAGCGGGTGCCGAGCCGGGTGCCCGCCGCGCGGCCGAAGCCCTCCAGGAAGCCGCGCGCGTCCGCCATCGCGCCGCCGAGGCCGGCCAGGTACGCCTTGTGCTCCTCCAGCGAGGCCACCCCCCGGTCGAAGTGCTCGGTGATGTCGACCGCGTGCCCGGACTCCGGCGAGCCGGAGACCAGGATCGCCCGCACCCCGTTCCACGGCTCGTGGCCCTCCGCGGTCAGCTCGCGGAAGATCCAGCGGTTGCCCGCGTCCCGCACCCCGTCGAGAACGGCCCGGCCGACCGCGATGTGGTCGGCCTGGTTGAGGTACGGCCCGCCCCAGGTGTCGTGGAAGTTGATCGTGACGACGACGTCGGGGCGGTGCCGGCGGACGGCGCGGGCGATGTCCCGGCGCAGCGGCAGTCCGTTCTCGACGGTGCCGTCGGGGTGGCCGAGGAACTCGACGGTGTCGACGCCGACCACGGCCGCGGAGGCGATCTGCTCCGCCTCGCGCAGCGGGCCGCACGACTCCGGCTCCATGCTGTCGATCCCGGCCTCGCCGCTGGTGGCCATCACATAGACGACCTTCTTGCCCTGGTCCGTCCAGCGGGCGACGGCGGCGGCCCCGCCGTACTCCATGTCGTCGGGGTGGGCGACGACCACGAGGGCGCTCTGCCAGTCCTCGTCGAGGTGCTCGAACGGCTTCGGCTGCGGCTCGGTCATGGTGCTGCCTCTCCCTGGAACCGGTGCGCGCGATGGAAACGCACCGTGCGGTCGTACGGTCCGACGGTCCTACCGGACGCGACTCTAGAAGATCATCGGACCGCCCGGGATGCGATTCGGGACAATTACAAAGATGCAGAGGATTCTCTGCAGATACCTCTATGCAGAGGATCCTCTGCAATCTAGGCTGCCGTCATGACCACCGAATTCCCCGCCGCTCCGGAACCCCCCGCCGCTCCCGGACCGCCCGATCCCCCGGGACCGCCGCAGCGCCGCCTGGACGCCCGCAGTCTGCGCGGGCTCGCGCACCCGCTGCGGATGCAGATCTTCGAGCTGCTCAACCTCGACGGGCCCGCGACCGCGACCCGGCTCGCCGAACGGCTCGGCGAGAACACCGGCACCGTCAGCTGGCACCTGCGCCACCTCGCGGAGCACGGATTCATCGAGGAGGAGACCGGGCGCGGCACCAAGCGGGAGCGCTGGTGGCGGCGGGTGGAGGTGTCCAACCGGCTCGACACCGCCGACTTCCGCGACGACCCGGACACCCGCGGCGCGGTCTCGCTCTATCTGAACCAGCTGGTCCAGCAGTACTTCAACCGGGTCAACGACTACATCACCGAGGACTGGCCGGACGAGTGGCGCAACGTCGGCACCATCTCCGACTGGCGCCGGCTGCGGCTGAACCCGGCCCAGCTCCAGGCGCTCAACGACGAGATCTTCGCCGTCGTCGAACGCCACACCCCGGCCCCGGACGCCGCCCCGGACCCGGCGGCGCTGCCGATCGTCGTCCAGCTCCAGTCCTTCCCGCGACGGTCCCGTACCGACGCGGCCGGGAGCGCCGAGTGACGGGCGACGGGCGCCGCCGCAGCCTGCTGCGCCGCCACCGGGACTTCCGGCTGCTCTGGTGCGGCGAGACCGCCGGCAAGTTCGGCGCCTCCGTCACCGGCGTCGCGATGCCGCTCGTCGCCGTCTCCGAGCTGCACGCCTCCACCTTCCAGATCGGCCTGCTCAGCGCCGCCTCCTGGGCACCCTGGCTGGTCATGGGCCTGCCGGCCGGCGTCTGGGTGGACCGCTTACCCCGCCGGACCGTGATGCTGGCGGCCGCCGCCGTCTCGCTCGTCCTGTTCACCGCCGTCCCCGCCGCAGCCTGGGCCGGGCGGCTGAGCACCGGTCTGCAGCTGGCGGTCGCCCTGCTCACCGGCACCGCGGCGGTGTTCTTCCAGACCGCCTACACCGCCTACCTGCCCGACCTGCTCTCCCCCGCCGACCAGCCCGAGGGCAATGCCAAGCTGCACGGCAGCGCCTCCGCCGCCCAGATCGCCGGCCTCGGCTCCGGCGGCCTGTTCGCCCAGCTCGCCGGCGCCGCCAACGGCATGCTCGCCAACGCCGCGACCTTCCTGGTCTCGCTGCTCTGCCTGGGCCGGATCCGGCACCGCGAGACCCCGGCCGACCGCGCCGGGCGCGGCGCCGACCGGGCGTTGCGGCGCGAGATCGGCGAGGGCCTGCGGCTGGTCGCCCGGGACCGCTGGCTGCGCACCCTCACCCTCTACGGCGCCACCTCCAACCTGGCCCTGATGGGCTACCAGTCGATCCTGGTCGCCTTCCTGGTGCGCGAGGTCGGACTCGCCCCCGGCACCGTCGGCGGACTGGTCGCGGCGGCCGGCGGTGGCGGAGTGGTCGGCGCCTTCGCCGCCCGCCGGGTGGCCGCCCGGGTCGGCACGGCGCGCGCGATGATCCTGTTCGAGCTGGGCCTGCCCGTGCTCGCCCTGCTGATCCCGCTCACCGGGACCGGCGCGGGCATGCTCTGCTACGCCGTCGGCGGCTTCGGGGTCTCGGCCGGGGTGGTGGCCGGGAACGTCATCAAGTCCGGCTTCCAGCAGCACTACTGCCCGCCCGAGCTGCTCGGCCGGATCACCGCGAGTGCCGCCGTGCTCAACTACGGCACCATCCCGGTCGGCGCCCTGCTCGCCGGTGTGCTCGGCACCGCGGTGGGCCTTCGCCCGGCGATGTGGATCACCACGGCCGGGGTGCCGCTGGCGGCGCTGGTCCTCCTGTTCTCCCCCGTCGGCCGGGTCCGCGACCTCCCCACCACCCGCCGCCCGGCCGACCCGGCCCCCGCACCGGCACCGGCGCCGGCGCCCGGCACCACCGCCGCCCCCGCCTGACCCGCCCTCACCCGCGCGGTGGGCCCCCGGGCCGGCCCGCCCCGCCCGTGCCCGCTCCGCCCGTGCCCCGCCCCGCCCCTGCCCGCTCCGCCCGTGCGCGCCGCGCCCGGGGCCGTACCGCCGGGCACCGTAGGTTTGGCCCATGGCACAGCGCGCACACGGCGTCCGGCTCTCGCCGCCGACCTGGCTGACGGCCGGCCTGCGGCCGCAACCCGCGCCGGTGCCGTGGGCGGCGGTGGCCCGCGCCGCGGTGGCGCTCTCCGCGCCGCTGGCCGTCGGCCTCGCCGCCGGGCGGCCCGCGTACGGCGCGCTGGTCTCGATGGGCGCCCTGTCCGGCGTGATCGGCGACACCGCCGACGCCTACCGGATGCGGTTCTTCAACATCGCCGTCCCCCAGCTCTTCGGCGCCGTCGGCGTCACCCTCGGCACCCTGGTGTACGGCCGCGACTGGACCGCCGTCGCCGTCCTCACCCTGGTGGCGCTGGTCTCCGGGATGATCTCCTCGATCGGCTCGGTCGCCTCCGTCTCCGGACTGCTGCTGCTCCTCAACGCCGTCGTCGGGGCCGGGCTGCCGATGCCCCGCCCGTGGTGGACGGCACCGCTGCTGCTCACCGCCGGCGGGGCCGTGGTGCTGCTGCTCACCCTGTTCGGCTGGCCACTGCGCGGCGGCGTCCCCGAACGGGCGGCGGTCGCCGCCTCCTACCGCGCGGTCGCCGGGTTCGTCCGGGCCGCGGGCACCCCCGAGCACGACGAACGGCGGCAGGCCGTCACCCAGTCGCTCAACACCTCCTACGACCTGCTGCTCACCCACCGCACCCGCCGGCACGGCCGCTCCCCCGGGCTGACCCGGCTGATCGCCGGACTCAACGCGCTGATCCCGATCGTCGAGGCGGCCTCCGCCGCCAAACTGCGCCCGGCCCGGCTGGGCCCGCTGCCGGAGGCCTGGCCGGCGGCCGTGCTGGCTCTCGCCGACAGCATCGAGCGAGGCCCCCGGACCGGTGCCGCCGTCGCACTCGACCTGCCCGCGCCCACCGGCCCCTCGGAACGCGCCCTGGACCGGGCGCTGCGCTACGCGGCCGCCGTCGCCGCCGAGCCCGACCACGCGCACGCCGCCGATCCCGACCGGCTCGGCCGCCCCGCCGCCCCCTGGGTGCGGACCCGGCGCGCGGCCCGGGCGGCGCTGCTCTCCGGCGCGTCCTGGCGCTACGGCCTGCGGCTGGCGCTCTGCATCGGCCTGGCCCAGGTGGTGGTGTCGGTGCTGCCGGTGCCCCGCTCCTACTGGGTCGCGCTGACCGTCACCTTCGTCCTCAAACCGGACTTCGGCTCGGTGTTCTCCCGGGCCGTGCTGCGCGCCCTCGGCACCGCCGGCGGGCTGCTGCTCGCCGTGCCGGTACTGGCCGAGGTGCCGCGCGGCTGGTGGGACGTGCCGACCGTCGCGGTGCTGGCCGCACTGATCCCGGCCTTCTCCGCCAAGGGGTACGCGTTCCAGACCGCGGCCATCACCCCGGTCATCCTGCTGCTGTCCGACCTGCTCAACCACCAGGGGTTCGGACTCGTCCTGCCGCGGCTCTACGACTCGCTGATCGGCTGCGGGATCGCGCTGGTCGCCGGGTACCTGTGCTGGCCGGAGTCCTGGCACACCCGGATCGGCGACCGGCTGGCCGACACCGTGGCGGACGCCGCCGCGTACGTGGCACTGGCCTTCGCCGGCGCCCCCGGCCACGACCGCCCGGCCCGGCCGCTCCGGCGCCGGCGCCTCTACCGGGACCTCTCGGCGGTCCGCTCCGAGTTCCAGCGCGCGCTCACCGAACCGCCGCCGACCGGACCGCGGGCGGCGGCCTGGTGGCCACTGGTGATCGCGGTGGAACGGGTGGTGGAGGCGACGACCGCCACCCGGGTCCGGGTCGAGCACGGGGAACCGGCGCCACCGCCGGGCGAGGTCGCCGCCATCGCGGCGGACCTGGCCGCGCTGGCCGGGGCGCTGCGCTCCGGCACGCCCCTGCCGGGGCCGGACGGGGAGGCGGCCGCGCGGCCGGCCGCCGTCGCGGCGACCGGCCCCGCCGCACCCGACGTGCTCGGCCCGCTGCGCAGCGAGGTCCGGGCCGCCTGCGCCATCGCCTCCCCGGTGCTCGGCTGAGCGACCCACCCCGGACCGCGGCCGTACGGGCCCCGCGCGTCCGACCGCCCCGCCCCCGGTCCTGGATCCCCCCCCGGTCCTGGATCCGCCCTCAGTCCTGGATCCGCCGCCAGGGCCGGTCCGTCTCCAGGGCGAACGCCAGCTCCAGCAGCACCCGCTCCTCCCCGTGCGCCGCCGACAGGTGGACGCCGATCGGCAGGCCCTCGGCGCTCGCACCGGTCGGCAGCGCGATCGCCGGGCCACCGGTGACGTTGTTGACCGGTGTGATCGCCACGTACCGGGTGAGCCGGTCGATCAGCTCCTCGAAGGCGACGTTCGGGCTCAGGTACCCGATCGGCGGTGCGACGTGCGCCAGCACCGGCGAGAGGACCACGTCGTGGGTCCGGAACATCCCCGCGTACGTCTCCTCGGCGTGCCGCAGCCGCCGGACCACCCCCGGCACCCGGCGGAACTCCCGGTGGAAGAGCCGCCGCAGGCCGGTGGTCAGCCCGTCGAGACGGCTCGCCCGGAAACCGGGGTCGACGGTCAGCCGGCCCGTGGTGGCGATCAGGAAGGCGATGTAGCCCCAGTAGAGGACGAAGTCGCGGGAGAACTCCTCGCCGAACGGCATCACGGCCGGGGTCACCTCGTGCCCCAGGGCCTCCAACCGGGCCGCGGTCGCCTCGACCGCCGCCCGGGTCGCCGCGTCGCTGGGTGCGACCGGCGAGTCCACCACCAGGCCCACCCGCAGCCGGCGCTCGCCCGGGCCCTCGACCAGGCCGAGCGGGGGCAGCGCGGGATTGCGGTAGTGGCGTTCGGCGGCGGCGAAGAACGCGGCGGTGTCGCGCACGGAGCGGGTCAGCACGCCGTCCGTCACCAGGTCCACCGGCAGCCGGCGGCCCTGGGCGTTGGCCACCACCCGGCCCCGGGTGGGCTTGAGTCCGACCAGCCCGCAGCAGGCGGCCGGGATCCGGATCGACCCGCCGCCGTCGTTGGCGTGCGCGATCGGGACCACGCCGGAGGCGACCAGGGCGGCCGCGCCGCCCGAGGAGGCGCCCGGGGAGTGCGAGGTCAGCCAGGGGTTGCGGACGGGTCGGGCGGAGGCGAACTCGGTGGAGGCGTTGAGCCCGAACTCCGGCAGCCGGGTCTTGCCGAGAACACCCAGGCCGGTGCCGAGGAACTGCTCGGCGAAGCCGGCGCTGCGGCGCACGGGCCTGGCCCGGTAGGCCGAACTGCCCTGGCCGGTGGGCATCCCGCGCAGGTCGGTGTTGTCCTTCAGATAGCTGGGCACGCCGTACAGCGGAGCGTCCCGCACGCTTCCGTCCGCCGTGTGCGGCCGCCCGTACGCGGCGAAGGCGACCGGGGCGAGCGCGGCGTCGACCCGTCCGGCCCGGGCCGCCGCGGCCGCGGCCAGCTCGGCGGGGGCGACCTCACCGGCCCGCACCAGGGCGGCCAGCGCCACCGCGTCGTGCTCCCCCAGCGCGTCGTCCGCGTACGCGTGCACCCGCTCGTCGGCCATCCGGACTCCCCATCCCTGCCAGTCGGTGGCGGCGCCCGCGGATACGTACCTACCCGCCGGTAATGCCGCGCGAGCTGAGCAGTCTAGGGGCGGAGCGGCGTGTGCGACAGCCTGTGTCCCGCACGCCGGCCCGTCCTGCGGACGCGGAACGACCGCCCGGGCGCGGCGCCCGGAGCGCCGGTGGTGTCGAAGCCACTGCGGGAATCCCGGGGCACGGGCGTCGGCGACCTCGCCCTCCTGCGGAGTGCCGCGTGCCCGCCGAAAGCCGGGTGGGGCGCGTACGGACCTCGTATACGCTGGCCGGACGAGGGCCGGCCCGGGGGGCTGACGCCCCGGGGCCGGTTCCGACGCAGCAGTACCCGACCGACGACCGCGTCAACCGAAAGCTGGTCCGCATGATCGAGCTCGACTTCGACGACGACGGCTTCCGCCGCAACGGCGTGCCGCACCGGATCGTCTCCGGCGCTCTGCACTACTTCCGGGTGCACCCGGAGCTGTGGGACGACCGGTTGGCCCGCCTGCGCGCGCTGGGTCTCAACACGGTGGACACCTACATCCCCTGGAACTTCCACGAGCTTCCCTCCGGCGAGCTGGACTTCACCGGCTGGCGGGACATCGCGCGGTTCGTCCGGACCGCCGAGCGGCACGGGCTGGACGTCATCCTGCGCCCGGGTCCCTACATCTGCGCCGAGTGGGAGTCGGGCGGCCTGCCGGCCCGGCTGCTCGCCACGGAGGCGACGGGGCTGCGCAGTTCCGACCCGGCGTTCCTGGCCGAGGTGGACGGCTGGTTCGACGCCGTGGTGCCCGAACTGCTGCCGCTGCTGGGCAGCCGGGGCGGTCCGGTGGTGGCCGTGCAGGTGGAGAACGAGTACGGGAGCTACGGCACCGACGCCGCCTACCTCGCCCATCTGCGCGACGGTCTGCTGGCGCGCGGGGTGGACTGCCTGCTGTTCACCGCCGACGGTTCCGAGGACTTCATGCAGCAGGGCGGCGCGATCCCGGGGCTGCTGGCAACCGGGACCTTCGGCTCGCGGGCGCCGGAGCGCTTCGAGGTGCTGCGGCGGCAGCAGCCCAAGGGGCCGCTGGCGGCGATGGAGTTCTGGATCGGCTGGTTCGACCGGATCGGCGAGCCGCACCACGTCCGGGACGCCGCGGAGACGGCGGCCTCGCTCGACGAGCTGCTCGCGACCGGGGCCTCGGTCAACCTGTACATGGCGCACGGCGGCACCAACTTCGGTTTCTGGGCGGGGGCCAACCACTCGGGAACCGGGCCGGACACCGCCGGCTACGAGCCGACCGTGACCAGCTACGACTACGACGCGCCGATCGGCGAGGCGGGCGAGCTGACCGACAAGTTCCACGCCCTGCGGTCCGTCATCGGCAAGTACCTGCCGCTCCCCGAGGGTGAACTCCCCTCTCCGCTGCCCCGCTTGGCGCCCCGCCGACTGGAGCGGGCGACCGGGCGGGCACGGCTGCTGGACTCCCTGGACGCGCTGTCGACACCCGTCCACCGGCCGACCACCGAGCCGATGGAGCGGGTCGGCCAGTCGCTCGGCCTGATCCACTACCGGACGCGTGTCCCCGGCCCGCGCCCCGAGATGCCGCTGCGGATCGACGGCATCGGGGACCGCGCGCAGGTCTTCGCGGACGGCCGCCCGATCGGTGTGCTGGACCGCAACGACCCGGGTGCGACACTGCGGCTGGCCGCCGGCCCGGCCGGGGTCACCCTGGACATCCTGGTCGAGGCCCTGGGGCGCGCCAACTACGGGCCCCAGCTGGACGATCGCAAGGGCATCCGGCGCGGCGTCTCGCACGAGCGCCAGCGGCTGCACGGCTGGGAGATCCGGCCGCTGCCGCTCGCCGACCTCTCCGCCCTGGCCTTCGGCGACGCCGTCGGCACCACCGACGGCGACCCGGCCTTCCACCGTTTCGAGACCGAGGTCGACGCGCCGGCGGACGCCTTCCTCGCCCTCCCGGGCTGGGGCCGGGGGCTGCTCTGGCTGAACGGTTTCCTGCTCGGCCGCTACACCGCGGAGGGCCCGCAGCGCACCCTGTACGCGCCGGGTCCGCTCTGGCTGGCGGGCCGCAACACCCTGGTGGTGCTCGAACTGGACCGGCACGCCGAGGCGTTGGAGATCCGCGACGAGCCGGACCTCGGCCCCACCACCCGCGCGCCCAGCGCGGACTACTGAGGCCCCCGAGGGGCTCCGTCCCGCGTCCGGGCGGGGCCCCTCGGCCACGCGAACCGCCGCCGTACTACTCGACGGTGACGCTCTTGGCCAGGTTGCGCGGCTTGTCGACGTCGCGCCCCAGCGCCACCGCCGCGTGGTACGCGAGCAGCTGGAGCGGGATGTTGAGCAGCAGCGGGTCCAGCTCGGGCTCGCTCCTGGGCACCAGGATGCAGTGGTCCGCGAGCTTGGCCTCGGGCCGGCGGTGGGCGACGGCGAGGACGCGGCCGGAGCGGGCCTTGATCTCGCCGAGGGTGGTGAGGTTCTTGTCGAGCAGCTCGTCGTCCGGGACGAGGGCGACGGTGGGCAGCTCGGGGCTGATCAGCGCCAGCGGGCCGTGCTTCAGCTCGCTCGCCGGGTAGGCCTCGGCGTGGACGTAGGAGATCTCCTTGAGCTTCTGCGCGCCCTCGCGGGCGACGGGGTAGCCGCGCACCCGGCCGATGAACATCATGCCCTCCGACCCGGCGTACTCGGCGGCGAGTTCGGCGATGGCGTCGCTCTGCGCGAGGACCTCGCGGATCTGGTCGGGCAGCGCCTTGAGGGCGGAGACGATCCGGCGGCCGTCGGCGGGCGAGAGGTCGTGGATCCGGCCGAAGTGCAGGGCGATCAGCGCGAAGGCGACGACGGTGGAGGTGAACGCCTTGGTGGAGGCGACCGAGATCTCCGGACCGGCGTGCAGGTAGATGCCGCCGTCGCACTCGCGGGCGATGGCGCTGCCGACGGTGTTGACGACGCCGAGCACCCGGCCGCCCTTGCGCTTGACCTCCTGGACGGCGGCGAGCGTGTCGTAGGTCTCGCCGGACTGGCTGACCGCGATGTAGAGGGTGTCGGCCTCGATCACCGGGTTGCGGTAGCGGAACTCCGAGGCGGGCTCGCTGTGCGCGGGGATCCGGGCGAGCTCCTCGATCAGCTGGGCGCCCATCTCACCGGCGTAGTAGGCGGAGCCGCAGCCGAGGATCTTGACCCGGCGGATCTCGCGCAGTTCGCGGGCATCCAGGTTGAGGCCGCCGAGGTGGGCGGTGGCGAACCGCTCGTCGAGGCGGCCGCCGAGGGTGCGCTCGACCGAGCCGGGCTGCTCGTGGATCTCCTTGAGCAGGAAGTGCTCGTAGCCGCCGGTGTCGTAGGAGTCGATCTCCCAGTCCACGGTGGACGGCTGGCGGTGGGTGGTGCGGGCGTCCTCGGTGAAGGTGCGGAAGCCGTCGGCGCGCACGGTGGCCAGCTCGCCGTCCTCCAGGTGGACCACCTGGCGGGTGTAGCGAACCAGGGCGGAGACGTCGGAGGCGACGAACATCTCCTTCTCGCCGATGCCGAGCACGATCGGGCTGCCGTTGCGGGCGACCACGATCCGGTCGGGCTGCTCGGCGTCGAGGACGGCGATGCCGTAGGTGCCGACGACCTTGCCGAGGGCGGCGCGCACGGCCTCCTCCAGCTCCACGCCCTCGGCGGCGTGGGCGGCGATCAGGTGGCCGAGCACCTCGGTGTCGGTCTCGGAACGGAAGACCGCGCCGTCGGCGGCCAGCTTGGCCCGCAGCTCGTCGGCGTTCTCGATGATGCCGTTGTGGACGACGGCGATGCGCTCGGCGTTGTCGAGGTGCGGGTGGGCGTTGGCGTCGCTGGGGACACCGTGGGTGGCCCAGCGGGTGTGGCCGATGCCGGTGGCGCCCTTGAACCGGGCGGGGACGGCGGCGGCCAGGTCGGCGACCCGGCCCTTGACCTTGCGGACCTTGATGCCGCCGGTGCGTCCGGCGACGGCGACGCCGGCCGAGTCGTAGCCCCGGTACTCCAGTCGGGCGAGGCCCTCCAGCAGGAAGGGGGTCGCGTCCTTGGGGCCGATGTAGGCCACGATTCCGCACATGGTGGTGGGCTCCTTGGTTGCTTGGTTCCTTGGTTCCGGCTCCGCTACCGGTAGCGGTGGCGGCCGGTTCCGGCGCTCGCCGCTCCGGCACCGGCAGTCGCCGTTCCGCTCCGGCACCGGCCGGTCAGCCGTAGACGATCCGGCGCAGCTGGCGGGCCGAGAGCTCCGGAGCCGCGACCCGGCGGGCGGGCAGCTCCTCCGCGAGCCGGGCGAAGATCTTCTCGTTGGTCAGGCCGCGCGCCTGCAGCTCGCCGTGACGGCGGCGGACGTACTCCTCGGTGGTCTCGGAGAAGTACGCCAGCACCTCCGCCACCACCCGCGCCGCCTCCCGGGGCCCGAGCGGGCTGGTCCGGGTGAGGTGGGCGAGGAGGTCTTCGTGAGGGTGCGAGGAACCGGTCGGGCTGGACACAGTCGGTGAGCCTAGGCGGCCCTCCCGGGAAAGATCAAAGATCCTGCCCGAAATCGGGCAGGATTCAGCGTCAATCGGCGCAGTGCCGGGGTCTTGTCCGCATCCGGGCCATCACGTAGCGTGATGCCCTGCTCACACACCGGGGGGTCGCGGGTGACCAGGGGGGCTGGAGCATCGAAAGAGTGTCGGAAGAACCGGAGGCTTGCTGATGTGCGGGATCACCGGATGGGTCGCCTACGACCGCGACCTGACCCTCGAACGCGACGTGCTCGACGCCATGACGGCCACCCAGCTCTGCCGCGGCCCGGACGACGGCGGCTCCCGGCTGGAGCGGCACGCCGCCCTCGGCCACCGGCGCCTCGCCGTGCTCGACCCCGGGGGCGGCGCCCAGCCGATGACGGCCGAGCACGACGGCCGGCTGCTGGCCGCCCTCAGTTACAACGGCGAGGTCTACAACCACCACGAGCTGCGCGCCGAGCTGGTGGCCGCCGGCCACCGCTTCCGCACCCGCTGCGACACCGAGGTGGTCCTGCGCGGCTACCTCGAGTGGGGCGAGCGCGTCGCCGAGCGGCTCAACGGCATGTTCGCCTTCGCGCTCTGGGACGCCCGCGCCGAGGAACTCCTCCTGGTCCGCGACCGGATGGGCGTCAAGCCGCTGCACTACCACCCCACCCCGGACGGCGTCGTCTTCGGCTCGGAACCCAAGGCGCTGCTCGCCCACCCCGCGGTGCGCCCGGTGGTCGACCTGGACGGGCTGCGCGAGCTGATCGCCATGACCCGCACCCCCGGCCTCACCCCGTACCGGGGCATCGCCGAGGTCCGGCCCGGCCACCTGGTGCGGGTCCGGCGCGGCGGCGTCTCGGTGCACCGCTACTGGGCGCTGGAGGCACGCCGGCACACCCAGGACCTCGCCACCACGATCGGCACCGTCCGGGCCCTGCTGGAGGACATCGTCCACCGCCAGCTGGAGGCGGACGTGCCGCTCTGCTCGCTGCTCTCCGGCGGTCTCGACTCCAGCGCGGTCACCGCCCTGGCCGCCCGCAACCTGGACGCGGCAGGCACCGGGCCGGTCCGCTCCTTCGCGGTCGACTTCACCGGGCAGAGCGAGCACTTCCGCCCGGACGCGATCCGCACCACCCCGGACCGGCCGTACGCGGAGCTGCTCGCCCGGCACGTGGGCGCCGACCACTCGGTGATCGAGCTGGACAGCGCCGCCCTCACCGATCCGGCGCAGCGGCTTGCCACCCTGCGCGCCCGGGACCTGCCGGGCGGCGTCGGCGACATGGACACCTCCCTGCTGCTGCTCTTCCGCAGGGTCCGCGAGCACTCGACGGTCGCACTGTCCGGCGAGTCCGCGGACGAGCTGTTCGGCGGCTACCGCTGGTTCCACGACCCGAAGGCCCTCGACACCGACGACTTCCCGTGGGCGGCCGCGGTCAGCGGCTTCGGCGGCGCGGGCACCGGCCCGCGCGAGCAACTGCTGGACCGGGAGCTGCTCGCCAAGCTCGACCTGCCCGGCTACCGGCGCGCCCGGTACCGGGAGGCGCTCGCCGAGGTGCCGCACCTGCCGGACACCGAGCCGTTCGAACGGCGGATGCGGGAGGTGTCGTACCTCAACCTGACCCGCTTCGTCCGGATCCTGCTGGACCGCAAGGACCGGATGAGCATGGCCGGCGGGCTCGAGGTGCGGGTGCCGTTCTGCGACCACCGGCTGGTGCAGTACGTCTTCAACACGCCGTGGACGATGAAGTCCTTCGACGGCCGGGAGAAGAGCCTGCTGCGCGCCGCCGTCCGGGACGTGCTGCCGGCCGTGATCGCCGACCGGGCGAAGAGCCCGTACCCGATCGTCCAGGACCCGCGCTACCCGGAGCTGCTCCGCCGCGGCCTCGCCGGGCTGGCCGCCGACCCCGCTTCCCCCGCCCTCGCCCTGCTCGACCGCCGTGAGCTGGCCGACGCGCTCGCCCCGGACACCGACCCGCAGACGGTCCGGCTGGCGGCCGATCTGGCCCTGGACCTGGACACCTGGCTGACGGAGTACCAGGTGTCGCTCGAGCTCTGACCCCGGGCGCCCCGGGTGGTGCGCCGTTGCGCCGCCCGGGGGAGGGTGACCCGCCGTGAACCCGCCTCGTTGACCGGGCGGGACGTGCGATAGCGTCGCCGACACCTCCCGAATGGCGGCCGAAAACACGGAATCCGAGACCCGTGCCGTCAGGATGGGGAACGTCCCGTCCGTCCCGATCCGCCGGGGGATCTCCGTCATGCAACCGCGCGCCTTCGCGATCCTCACCGCCCTGCTGCTCGGGGTGCTGGGCCTGGGGTCGGTGGCCGTCACCGACTGGACGCCCCAGCAGACCGCCGACCGCGCGGCCGTCGCCGCGGCCGTCCCGGGAACCGGGGCCGGGGGCACCACCGGCCCGGCCGGCGCCGCGCCCGCCGGCACCGGCCGGCCGGCCGCGTCGGCCACCGCGACGGGCGACCCGGCGGTGTGGACCCGCTCGACGCTGCGCAACAAGCTGATGGCCGAGATGGACGCCAGCGACCCCGGCGTCGCCCTGGCCGACCTCGACCGGATCACCAAGCAGCTGCCCTACACCGTCCGGTTCTGCCACCCGATCGCCCACGAGCTCGGGCACGCGGCGGTCAAGCGGTTCAACGCCGACTTCCAGAAGGTCATCTCCTTCCCGCACGAGACCTGCGCGGCCGGCTACCTCCACGGCGCGGTGGAGGAGATGCTCAACGCCTCCGCCCAGCCGGAGACCGACCTGGTCAAGCTCTGCGCGCCCAAGAACAGCGGCCCGTGCATCCACGGCGTCGGCCACGGCACCATGTTCGTCGCCAAGCAGGACGTCGCCAAGGCGCGCGAGCTGTGCAACAAGTTCACCACCGACCAGAACCGGATCCGCTGCTCCGAGGGCCTGTTCATGCAGCTCTTCGGCCCGGACGAGGAGGACGAGAAGGCCAAGGCCAACCTCCCCGCCGACAAGCTCGCCCAGGACCCGCTGTACCCGTGCAAGGACCAGCCGGCGCTGTTCCAGTCCGCCTGCTTCTTCTACGCGCCGACCTTCTACCTCTCCTCGCACGACTACCCGAACCACCCCGAGGTGTACGCCGAGGCACTGAAGTGGTGCCTCAACGGCAAGGCCTCCGGCGGGGCGGTCGACTGCAGCCGGGGCGTCGGCTCGCGCACCATGAAGTACAACCTTGACCGCGAGGACTGGGCCGCCCAGCAGTGCGCCACCGCCGCGGACGGCTGGCAGCGCAAGGCCTGCGCCGAGGGACTGGTCAGCTACTACACGGTCAACTACACGGACGCGGGCGCGGCCGGCCGGCTCTGCGCCAAGTTCTCCGACAAGGAGATGCAGGGCTACTGCCGCTCCGCCGGCGGGCTCTCGGCCTCCCTCGACTGAGGAGGTGCGGCGCGTACGGCACGGCGTCCGCGGGCGGCCGGCGCGGGAACTCCGACGGCCGCCCGCTCGCGGACGGATGCCGCACCGGCGGCGGGACGGCAGGGTCCGGCGGCCCCACCGCCGTGGCGGGGCCGCCGGACCGGGTGCGACCGTACGGCCGGGGCCGTACGGTCACGGCACTGCGATCAGAGCACTGCGGTCAGAGCCGGGTGGTCATCACCATCGGCTGCGGGAGTCGCTGCTTCTCGTAGTTGAAGGCGCCGGTGACGGTCACCTCACGGCCGCTGGTGGACACCTTCCAGGACCAGTACGCCGTGCCCGCGCCGGACTCCGGGAAGTCCAGCGAGGTCGCCCGCGAGCCCGTCACCCGCAGCGCGTACGCGTCCTCGCCGCCGCCCGAGACCCGGCCCACCGTCACGATGCCGCCCGGCGCGGACGCGGCGCCGCTCACCGCGCCCGCGCCCTCGGGAGCCTCGACCCGGCTCCAGGCGCGACCGTCCCAGTGCATGAGCAACGCGTGGCCGCGGTCCTTCTCGTCCAGCACCACGCGCCCGACCGCCCACACGTCACGCGGCCCCTTCACCACGACATCGTTGAACTCGCCGTACAGGCCGCCGAAGGCCGGCACCGGCACGACGCTCCAGCCGCGCCCGTCGTAGTGCAGGGCGACCGGCCGGTCGTCCTCGGCGTAGCCGTTGCCGACCGCCCAGACGTCGTCGGGGCCGGCCGCGGCGATCGCGCTGAGGCCCCAGCTCTGGTACGGCGCGGGCAGTTCGACCTGCCGCCAGGAGCGGCCGTTCCAGTGCTGGACGATGCCCACGTGGCTGTCGGCCCCCTGGCTCCAGCCCGCCGCCCAGGCATCGTTCGGCGTCAGCGCGGCGATTCCCAGCAGGCCGCCGCCGGCCGAGTCGGCGGGCATCGGAGCCTGCTCGATCTGCCAGGAGCGACCGTTCCAGTGCTGGGTCATGACCGGCCCACCGCCCCGGCCGGAGTCACCGACCAGCCAGCCGTCGCGGGCCGAGGTCGCCGCGACGGCGTTGACCCGCTCGGTCCCGCCGGGAGCGGTCGGCACTTCGGTCCACTTCCCGTCGCGGCGGTCGTCGCGGGCGTAGAGCACGGGGTCGAACCCGACGCTCCCGTCGCCGCCCGGGACGACCCGGAAGCCGGCTGCCCAGGTGGTGCGGGCCTCGGGACGGGTGGAGCCGGTCAGCACGGTGTCGCCACCGGGCAGTTTGGCCGCCGTCCAGCGCGCCGCCCCCGCGGCGGGCGATGGTTCCGGGGCGGCCGAGGCGGTGGCGGGCAGGACCCCGCACGCGAGGAGCGCGGCGAGCGCGCCTGTCAACGACAGTCGGATGCGTGTTCCGACAGCCATGTCGTACCTCCAGACCCGGGGCGCGGTGCCCCGATGCCCGGATGACGCCCGTCCCTCCGCCGGAGGTTGCCCGCCCGGTCCCGGGAATTCGGCGCATGCGAAGTTCTTCTGAGGACATGTCAGTTCCGTTGTCCCGCAGGCGCACCGGGCAACCGCCGCCCCGTTCGGGGCACCGTCGCGGTTCGCCCGGCGCCGGACGATCGGGCGATCGCCCGCGCCACCCGGGCCACCACCGGCGCATCACCGCTCGCGGTCGACCGATCACCCTGGCCTCCCGGGCGCCGGGCCGTCCCGGATACCGGGCCCGCGCCGCACGGCGCGGGCCCGTTTCCGTAGGATCGCGGCGTTCGGGTGCGCCGAGGACGCCGCGCCACCGGGCCCCGCACCACCAGGAGCCACCGCATGACCTCCGACGACTTCCGCGCCGCCGCGCACACCGCCGCCGACCTGGCCGCCGACCACCTCGCCGGGATCGCCGCCGGTCCGGTCTGGCGGCCGATGGACGACGCCGCCCGCCGCACCCTGCTGGACGCCCCGCTGCCCGCCGCCGGCCGTCCGCTGGACGAGCTGCTGGCCGCCGTCGGCCGCGACGTCCTGCCGTACCCGATGGGCAACGGCCACCCGCGCTTCTTCGGCTGGGTGAACTCGGCGCCCGCCCCGGCCGGCGTGCTCGCCACCCTGGCCGCCGCCGCGATGAACCCGAGCTCGGCCGGCGGCGACCACGCCGACGTCCACCTCGAACGGGCGGTGGTCCGCTGGATCGCCGAACTCGTCGGCTTCCCGCACCCGCCCGGCGGCGGGCTGCTCACCTCCGGCACCTCGATGGCGACCATCGTCTGCCTCGCCGCCGCCCGCAACCGCGCCGCGCGCGCCGCCGGGTGGGACGTCCGCGAGGACGGCCTGGCCGGGATGCCGCCGCTGGTCGGCTACGTCACCGGCGAGACCCACTCCTGCGTCCGCAAGGCCGCCGAGCTGCTGGGCCTCGGCAGCAAGCACCTGCGCGCCGTCGCCACCGGACCGGACGGCCTCCTCGACCCCGCCGAGCTGCGCACCGCGATCGCCCGCGACCGGGCCGCCGGACTGCTGCCGTTCCTGGTGGTGGCCTCGGCCGGCACGGTCGGCACCGGCACGGTCGACGCCTTCGACCCGATCGCCGACCTGTGCGCCGAGGAGCGGCTCTGGCTGCACGTGGACGGCGCCTACGGGGCGTTCGGCGTGCTGGACCCGGAGATCGCCCACCGCTACGCCGGGCTGGCCCGCGCCGACTCGCTCGCCCTCGACCCGCACAAGTGGCTCGGCGTCCCGGTCGACTGCGGCTGCGCGCTGGTCCGCGACCCCGCCGAGCTGCGCGCCGCCTTCAGCCTCGTCCCCTCCTACCTGCGCGACGAGGCGGCCGGCGAGCTCGGCTGGTTCTCCGAGTACGGGACCGAGCAGACCCGCCCGTTCCGCGCCCTGAAGGTGTGGGCGACCATCGCCCACCGGGGCCGCGACGGCCTGGCCGCCGACATCGCCCGGACCACCGCCCTGGCCCGCCGGCTCGGCGAACTCGTCACCGCGGACCCGGAGCTGGAACTCCTCGCCGAGGTCCAGACCTCGATCGTGGCGTTCCGGCTGCGCCCCGCCGGCCGGACCGACGAGGCCGCCCTCGACGCCGTCAACCGCGAGCTCCCCGCCGCCGTCCAACGCCGCGGCCGCGCCTTCCTCACCGGCGCCCGGCTCGACGGCCGGGAGATCCTCCGCGCCTGCCTGCTCAATCCCGCCACCACCGAGGAGGACCTCGCCGTCCTGCTCGCCGAGGTCAAGGCCGCCGGGCGCGAGCACTCCGGGTGACCGGCGACGGTGATCGAGTCACGGCACCATTAACCGCGGGGTCACGGAGGATTCGTGATCGTGAAACACGGAAGCGGCAGATTGATGGCATGGAGCACACGGAGCAGCTGACGTCCACGACCGATCCGACCACGACCCCCTCCCGTGCCCAGCGCCGCGGCCTCCGCAGCCACCGCTGGCGGCGCGACGCGGTGGAGCTCTCCGCCGTCTTCCTCTCGGTGACCGCCGCCGATCTGGTGGCCAAGCTCGTGGTGCACGGGCCGGACGGGCCGGTGGTGCTCGGCGCGTCCGCCGTCGCGCTGCTCGCCACCGCGCTGTTCCACACCTGGTGGGCACACCGCCACCAGTTGCACGGCCCCCCGGCGCCGGACGCGCCCGCGCCGCCGGGGGAGCCGGGGGCGCCCGAGGCCGAGCCGCTGCGGGGACCGCTGCACGACTTCGAGGGCAGCACGCTGTGGCGGGTCCGCACCACCGTGCAGGACTCCCCCGGCAGTCTGGCCCGGGTCTGCGCGGCCCTCGCCGGGCGGCAGGTGAACATCGTCTCGATGCAGTCCCACCCGCTGCCGACCGGCGCCGTGGACGAGTTCTTCGTCCGCGCGCCGCGCTCGCTCACCCGGGCCGACCTGACCGCGCTGGTGGCCGGGGCCGGCGGGCACGACATCTGGACCGGCCCGGCCGACGCGCACGACCTGGTGGACGTGCCCACCCACGTCCTGGCCCTCGCCACCCGGACGGCGCTGGACGCCGCGGAGCTGCCGATCGCCCTGCGCCGGCTCTTCGGGCAGTGCAGCATCCGGCAGTACCCGGGGGCGGCCGGGCGCGGCACCGCCGGGGTGGACGGCCATGTGATGCGGCTGCCCGCGCCCTCGGGCGAGCTGATCGAGCTCACCCGCCCGCAGCTGCCGTTCACCCCGACCGAGTTCGCCCGGGCGCAGGCCCTGGTCGAGCTGGACACCCTGCTCGGCCCCCGGGTGCCGGACGTCCGGGCCCGGCCGAGCGTGCCGGCCGGCGCCGAGCTGACCGTGCGCCGCGCGGACGCGGACGACAAGGCGGCCGCGCTGGCGATGCACCACCGCTGCTCGCCCGAGACCCTGCGCAAGCGCTACCACGGGCCGGTCCGGGACGCCGACCGCTACCTGGACCACCTGCTGGACGCCCGGCACGGGCAGGCCCTGGCGGTGGAGACGGCGGACGGGCGGATCGTCGCCCTCGGGCACCTGATGTGGGACGACGACAGCGCCGAGGTGGCGGTGCTGGTCGAGGACGCCTGGCAGCGGCGCGGGCTGGGCCTGGACCTCGTGCGGCGGATGTCCGCGCTGGCCCTGGAGGCCGGGGTGGAGACGGTGTACGCGGTCACCCGGTCGTCCAACACCGGGCTGATCGCGACCATGCGCCGGCTGGCGGCCCCGCTGGACTACGAGGTGGATGAGGGCACCCTGGTGATCACCGCCCATCTGGCGGAGGCCGCCGAGGAGCTCCCGGTGCCGTGGCAGACCCGTCCGGGGCGCTGAGAACGGCCCCTCGGGGCGTGCTGCCCGGGCCGCGCTCGGGGCCGGTCTCCGGGCCGCCCTCGGGCCGCCCGGCGTCGCGATCGAGCCGTACCGGTGAGCGGATCGGCGAGCGGATCGGCGAGCGAATCCGTGAGCTGATCGGACAGGTCCGGTAATCGTCCGGTCATTTCTTCACCACATCCTCACCAAGAACCTCACCGGCCCCGGGCCGGGCGGCCTCCGTGCCGCCCGGCCCGGGGCGCGCGGGGAACCGCCGCACCCCGCCCACGCGTCCCCGACGGCGAACGGCCCGTCCGTACACCGCCGATCCTGACCCCGCGTCAGGATCTCCCGGACCGCCGCTCCCGGGGCGTCGCAGCAGGCGGCACGGGGTCCGGGGCGTCGAGCCGGGCGGCGGAGTCGGTAGGCTGATCCCGTCCCCGCCGCCCGACGGCCCGTAGTCCGGCCCCCGGGCGGTGCCGCAGCAAGGAGGAACCACTGAGCATGGCAGGCACCGAATCGGAGCCCACAGGCGCACGCGACGCCTCGCTGCCGGCACGCGCGAAGATCGCGGTGACCGCCGGCAAGGTGGCGGCCGCCGTGTCCCGCAAGGCCGGCCGAGGCAGCGGCTCGGTGATCGGCGGCAAGGTCGCGCTCAGGCTCGACCCCGATCTGCTCGCCACCCTCGCCGACCACCTGGACGTGGTGCTGGTCAGCGCCACCAACGGCAAGACCACCACCACCCGCCTGATCGCCGAGGCGCTGCGCGCCGCCGGCCCGGTGGTCTCCAACGCCCTGGGCGCCAACATGCCGGCCGGCATCACCTCCGCCCTGGCCGGCGGCTCGGAGGCCCGCTTCGGCGTGATCGAGGTCGACGAGAAGTACCTGGCCGGCGTCGCCCGCGACACCCGCCCCAAGGCGATCGCCCTGCTCAACCTCTCCCGCGACCAGCTCGACCGCGCGGCCGAGACCCGGATGATGGCCGAGAAGTGGCGCGAGGGCCTCCAGGACACCGAGGCCGTGGTGATCGCCAACGCCGACGACCCGCTGGTGACCTGGGCCGCCTCCTCCTGCAAGAAGGTGGTCTGGGTAGCCGCCGGACAGGCGTGGAAGGAGGACGCCTGGTCCTGCCCCGCCTGCGGCGGTGTGATGCAGCGCCCCGGCGACGACTGGTTCTGCCAGGAGTGCGGCTTCCGGCGCCCCAACCCGCACTGGGCGCTCCAGGGCACCCACGTGATCGACCCGCAGCGCGGCGCCTGGCCGATCCAGCTCCAGCTGCCCGGCCGGGCCAACCTCGCCAACGCCACCAGCTCGGCCGCCGTCGCCGCCGTGTTCGGCGTCTCCCCGCAGGTCGCCCTGGAGCGGATGCGCGGCGTCACCGCGGTCGCCGGCCGCTACGACGTGGTGCAGTACCAGGGCCGTGACATAAGGCTGCTGCTGGCCAAGAACCCGGCCGGCTGGCTGGAGACCTTCTCGCTGATCGACGGCCCGCCCACCCCGGTGGTGCTCTCGGTCAACGCGCTCGACGCGGACGGCACCGACACCTCCTGGCTGTGGGACGTCGACTACGAGCGGCTGGCCGGGCACCCGGTCTTCGTGCTGGGCCAGCGCAAGCTGGACCTCGCGGTGCGCCTGGAGGTCGCCGGGCTGCAGTTCCACGTCGTGGACTCGCTGGAGCAGGCCGTCCGGATGGCACCGCCCGGCCGGATCGAGGCGATCGCCAACTACACCGCCTTCCAGCAGCTGCGGAAGGTCGTGGCCGGCTGATGCCGGAGCGGCACCCGCAGCACCCAGCAGCCCACCGCACGTACGTCATGGAAGGCCTTCGAGGATGAGTGAGAGCAGCCTGCGCGTGGTCTGGGTCTACCCCGACCTGCTCAGCACCTACGGCGACCGGGGCAACGCCCTGGTCGTGGAGCGCCGGGCCCGCCAGCGCCATCTCAACGTGACCCGGATCGACGTCCGCTCCGACCAGTCGGTGCCCACCAGCGGGGACATCTACCTGATCGGCGGCGGCGAGGACCGCCCGCAGCGGCTCGCCGCCGAGCGGCTGCGCAACGACACCGGTCTGGTGCGGGCGGCCGAGAACGGCGCGATCATCTTCGCGGTCTGCGCCGGCTACCAGATCCTCGGCCACGAGTTCGTCAACGACCTCGGCCAGCGCGAGCCGGGCCTCGGCCTGCTGGACGTGTGGACCACCCGCGGCGAGGGCGAGCGCTGCGTCGGCGACGTGCTGGCCGACGTGGACCCGGCGCTCGGCCTGCCGCAGCTGACCGGGTTCGAGAACCACCAGGGCGTGACCCACCTCGGCCAGGGCGTCAAGCCGCTGGCCCGGGTCACCGCCGGCCGGGGCAACGGCACCGGCGACGGCACCGAGGGCGCCTGGCGGGACACCGTCTTCGGCACCTACCTGCACGGCCCGGTGATGGCGCGCAACCCCGCCGTCGCCGACATGCTGCTCAAGCTGGCACTGGACGTGAGCGCCCTGCCGCCGGCCGACACCACCTGGTACGACGCGCTGCGCGCCGAGCGCATCGCGGCCACGACGCGCCCCGCGTAGTACTCCCCGGTCCGTCCGCCCGGTGCCCGCGATGCGGTCATGGGCTCCCCGGGTGGGCCGGGACGTACGACAATGGGGCTGCCCCGTCCCGGGGCTGCCGGCTGCACACCCTCCTCGGCAGCAGGCTGCATTTCCACGCGGGGGCGTCGACGACGCCGCTCCCGCGTCGGCTCCTGCCCGGCCGGACGCAGGCGCCGTATGCTCGACTCCACGGCCGGTTTCGGATGTTCTGTCCGGATCGGCCGGTCCTTCACCCGACGGTCACCTCCGCGCCCACCGGCGCGGGTACGGCCTGTCGTGGTGGCGGTCCGTCGTCCCAGCCTGTAGTCCGGCCGTTCCTCGGTTCTGCTCGGGAGTTGCAAAGCAATGCGTATTGGAGTGCTGACCAGCGGCGGTGACTGCCCCGGCCTGAACGCGGTGATCCGGTCCGTGGTCCACCGGGGGGTGGTCGACCACGGCGACGAGATCATCGGGTTCGAGGACGGCTGGCGCGGTTTCCTCGAAGGGCACCACCGGCCCCTGACCCTCGACTCGGTGAGCGGCATCCTGGCCCAGGGTGGCACCATCCTCGGGTCCTCCCGGGTCCAGCCCAGCCATCTGCGCGACGGCGTCGAGCGCGCCAAGAAGTACTGCGCGGACCTCGGCCTGGACGCGGTCATCCCGATCGGCGGCGAGGGCACCCTCAAGGCCGCCAAGCTGATGAGCGACGCGGGCCTGCCGATCGTCGGTGTGCCGAAGACCATCGACAACGACATCGCGTGCACCGACGTCACCTTCGGCTTCGACACCGCCGTGTCGGTCGCCACCGAGGCCCTGGACCGGCTGAAGACCACGGCCGAGTCGCACCAGCGCGTCATGGTGGTCGAGGTCATGGGCCGCCACACCGGCTGGATCGCGCTGAACGCGGGCATGGCGGCGGGCGCGCACGCGATCGTGGTGCCGGAGCGCCCGTTCCACATCGAGAAGCTCACCGCGGTCGTCCGGGAGCGCTTCGACCGGCAGAAGAAGTTCGCCATCGTGGTCTGCGCCGAGGGCGCCAAGCCCGAGCCCGGCACCATGCACTGGGAAGAGGGCACCAGGGACATCTACGGCCACGAGCGGTTCACCGGCATCGCCACCCAGCTCTCCGGCGAGCTGGAGCACCGGCTCGGCAAGGAGGCCCGTCCGGTCATCCTCGGCCACACCCAGCGCGGCGGCACCCCGACCGCCTACGACCGGGTCCTCGCCACCCGCTTCGGCTGGCACGCCGTGGAGGCCGTCCACAAGGGCGCCTTCGGGCACATCACCGCCCTGCAGGGCACCAACATCAGCCTGGTGCCGCTGGCCGAGGCGGTGGCCGAGCTGAAGACCGTGCCGGCCGACCGCTACCTGGAGGCGGAGACGGTCATCTGACCGCCCGCCCCCACGACGTCCGGTGCCCCGGCCCCCGAGAGCGCGAGTCTCGGGGGCCGGGGCCGTTCGCGGCGACTGCCCCGCCGGGAGCGGAACCGGACCGGCGGACCGGCCGGTCAGAAACCGGTGTCGTAGGTGTACTTGCCGCTGTGGTCGAGCAGATCGGCCGGGGTGACCGTGTTCCACGGCTTCATCCGGTCGTTGAGGTCGATCACGTCGGGCGTGCCGGCCGTCGGCAGATAGGTCTGGCCGGGGTTGCGCTTCTGCCACTCGGACCAGAGCTTGTCGACGAAACAGTGGTGCAGCCAGAACACCGGGTCGTTGGGCGACATGCCGGTGGCCATCTGACCGCCCACCCAGACGTGCACCCGGTTGTGCAGGTTGACCCCGCGCCACCCCTCCAGGTTGTTGCGGAAGCCGGAGGAGGAGCTGTTCCAGGGCGCGGCGTCGTAGGTGGTGATGGCGAGCACCGACTCGGTGTCGGTGCGGCTGGGCAGTTGGGCCACCCCGGTGCCGAGCTGGCGGCGCAGGTAGGTGCGGCTGTCGGTGTTGACGTTGAGCCGCCAGTTGCCGCCCGAGAAGGCGAACGGGCCGGTGGTCACCTGACCGTCGCTGCTGCGGCCGTTGCCGCCCATGAAGTCGGCGCCCCAGATGCCGGCGGTGGCCGTGCGGTCCGCGGTCCAGTCCCAGTACGGGAGGTTGACGCTCGGGTCGATCGCCTGCAGCGCCCGCTCGAACTCCAGCAGGTACTGGCGGTGCCAGGGCAGGAAGGAGGGCGAGCGGTGCCCGGTGCGCTCGCCGTTGTCGACGTCGCTGAGGATGAACTGGTTGTGCGTGGTGACGAACGGGTCGTAGCCGCCGTTGGCCTTGAGCGCCAGCACGGCGTTCACGAACGCGCGCTTCTCCTGGGACGTCAGGGTCGCCTGGTTCTTGCGGACTCCCATGTGAGTCCCCCCTCTTGTGGTGGTGGTCGGTCGCGGTGGGCGAGTGGCCGGAATCAGACGGTGACGACCGGGACGAGCGTCGCGCCCTGGAGGTCATTGACGGCGGCCCGGGCGAGCGCGCGCGGCGTCGCGAAGGTCTGGTAGTGGTTGACGACGCTGATCCAGGTGCCGTCGGCGTTGCGCATCATGTGCAGCTCGTCGCCGTCGATCCGCACCTCGTAGCCGGTGCCCCCGCCGATGCCGGTGCCGCCGCCGTGGTGGTGGCTCCCCCCGGCGGCCGGGCGGCCCTGGATCCGCCGGCCCTGGAAGACCTCGTCGAAGCTGTCGGACGCGCCCGGGTCGGCGGCGGTGGCGGCGCCGCCGCCCGGACCCGCGAGACCGATCACGACGGTGCCGGTGGCGACGGTCAGGGCGGCCGCGGCCCCCTGGAGCATCCGTCGGCGCGTCAGCTCCGTGGCCTGGGTGTCTTCGGACATGGTGATACCCCCTCAGGTGCCCGGGACTGTGGTTCGGGCACTGTTCACGAACGGTTGGTTAACCGTTAAACGAAGGTGATTCCTTGATCGAATCACCCGTTTCGATGGTCGCAATGCTTTTTGACCTACGGAACAGCCGATCGGCGGGGGTGCATAGGGTTGCGTATAAATTCGGTCATTTTCTGTCACCTGCCGAACACGCAGCGGTCGCACCCGGCGGGGCGCACCCGGCCGCCCCCACGGGTTGCGGCTAGCGTGACCGGAGGGCCGCAACGGACCGGACGAACCAGACGAACCCCCGGAGGGACCAGGCGATGGAGATCCTCGCGTACGGCGTGCAGGCCGACGAGCGACCGCTGCTGGAGAAGGCCTTCGCGGGCCGGCACGCGCTGCGCTGCCTGTCCGTCTTCCTCAACCGCGACACCGCCCCGCTCGCGGCCGGCCACCCGGTCGTCAGCAGCAGCGTCAACGCCGAACTCGACGCCGCCACCCTCGCCGTCCTCGCCGCCGGCGGCACGAAGCTGATCGCCCAGCGCTCCACCGGCTTCAACAACATCGACCTCGACGCCGCCGCCGACCTCGGCCTGACCGTCGCCCGGGTCTCCCACTACAGCCCGTACGCGGTCGCCGAACACGCCTGGACCCTGGCCCTGGCCGTCAACCGCCGCCTCACCCGGGCCGCCAACCGCTCCCGCGAGTTCGACTTCCGCCTCGACGGCCTGCTCGGCCGCGACATCCACGGCATGACCGTCGGCGTCATCGGCACCGGCAAGATCGGCGAGTGCTTCGCCCGCATCGCGGCCGGATTCGGCACCCACCTCCTCGGCTGGGACATCGCCGAGAACCCCGCCTGCCGCGACCTCGGCATGACCTACACCGAACTGCCCGAACTCCTCTCCCGCGCCGACCTCGTCAGCCTGCACGTCCCCCTGCTGCCGTCCACCCACCACCTGATCGACGCCGCCGCGCTCGCCCGGTTGAAGGACGACGCCATCCTCGTCAACTCCAGCCGCGGCGGCCTCGTCGACGCCGCCGCCCTGGTCGAGACCCTGCGCGCCGGCCGCCTCTCCGGCGTCGGCCTCGACGTCTACGAGGAGGAGACCGGCGTCTTCTTCACCGACCGCTCCATCGAGGGCATCACCGACGACACCCTCGCCCGCCTCGTCACCTTCCCCCAGGTCCTCGTCACCAGCCACCAGGCGTACTTCACCCGCACCGCCGTCGGCCAGATCATCGACACCACCGTCCAGAACGTCGACGACTTCGCCAACGGCCGCACCAACGGGAACACCCTCGTGCCCCGCGACGCCGGCTGACGCCCGGGGCTGGCACTCCTCACACCCGTCACGCCGTCACGCCGTCACGCCGTCACGCCGTCACGCCGTCACGCCGACCCGCCGACCCGCCGACCCGCCGACCCGCCGACCCGCCGACCCGCCGACCAAAGTGTTCGAGGACAACAAAGCCTTCCTATCTGTGAAAACGCTGTAAAGTTGGCACTTCCTGACCTCTTGTCAGAGACACCCTTCCTCCCTACCTTCGTGGATCAGGACCGCAGCCCAGCAGGCCGCCGGTCCGCAGCGGTCGCGACCCGCGCCCTCACCCACGCACAGGACTTGGAGGCGTCACATGCCCGTAGCCATGATCGAACTCCCGAAGGTCGACGAATTCCGCAACGCCGGCCCGCTGGTGGTCGACGACGAGGCCATCGTGTTCGAGGACGACGACCGCAGCGACCACGGCGCCACCGCCTGCCTGGCGGACCCCTGGGTGACCGCCACCACCCGCTTCGCCTGCGGGGACTAGGGGTGCTCTGGTCCATCGCCGGCCGCAGCGGGTGGTCGGACCACAGGTGGTCGTATCTCAACGACCCGCGAATGCCTGCGATGGACCACGGCTGGAAGCTCCACATCTCGGCCCGCCCCGACGGGCTCGAGGCCCTGACCGGTCTCGTGCTTCCGGTGCTGGAGCGGTTCGTCTGCCACGCGAAGTCCGCCCGGAGCCCGCAGGTCCTGCGCGAGATCAACTCCGGCACGGCGAGCGCGGGGGTGGTCGGCAAGGCGATCACGGTCTACCCGGCGACGGGTGTCGTACTCGAACTCGCCGAGGAGCTCGTCTCCGTCCTGGACGGCCTGGAGGGCCCGCAGGTCGTCAGCGACCGACGGGTCGACCCTCGGGCCCCGGTCTACTACCGTTACGGCCCCTTCACGGGCAGCTACCGCACCGGCCGCGGCGGACGGTTGGAGTCGGTCATGGTCGGGCCGGACGGCCGGGTCTTCGACGGACTCGCCACCGGCTCCTACCGGTGCCCCCCGTGGGCCGAGGACCCCTTCGCCGGCCGGCGGCGGAACGTGAGCGCGTCCGGGGCCGGCGGCGAGCCGTCGACGCCCGCGTCCGGCACGTCGACGCCCGCGACCGGCATGGGCGGTGGACGCTACCGGATCACCGGCGGCATCGCGCGCAAGCCCGGGGGCAATGTCTACCGGGCCCTCGACCGGGTCACCGGGGCTTCGGTGGTGGTCAAGCAGGCCAGGGCCTTCGTGGCCGAGGACGAATCGGGTGCCGACACCCGGGACCGACTGCGCCACGAACGCACCGTCCTCACCGCGCTCGACGGCGTCACCGGGGTACCGCGCGCACTGGACTACTTCGGCCACGAGGCCGACGAGTACCTGGTGCTGACCGACTGCGGCGACCGGAACCTGCGACGGGACGTCCGGGACCAGGGACCCTACGGGGACGCCGGACCCCCGCGCGGGCTGCGCGAACTGGCCCTCGGATTGCTGTCCGTCCTCGACGAGGTCCACGAACGGGGCGTGGTCGTCCGCGATCTGAAGCCCGACAACGTCGTACTCGACGCCACCGGCCGGTGCCGGTTGATCGACTTCGGGATCGGCGAACTGCACGGCGTCGGCCAGGACGGCGCAACTCCCGGGTACAGCGCGCCGGTTCGGCGTGCGGCCGGACCCGCCGAGACCGTCGACGACTACTACGCCCTGGGCGCGACCCTGCACTTCGCCGCCACCGGTCTCGACCCGGTGATCGTCGATGCGGACGCCGGGGTCAACCGGGAGCGCACCCTGGCGGGCCTGGCATGGGTCCTCCCGGACGACCGGCACCGGTGGATCCGGACGGTGATCGAGGAGTTGACGAGCCTCGCCCCCGCCGTGCGCGGGGCCGGCGCCGAACGGCTCCGCGCCTCGAGGACCGGGGCACCCGGGGCCCCCGCAGCACCGGCCACGCCCGCAGCGCTCGCGGCGCCCGCCGCACCCGCCGCACCCGCCGCACCCGCCGCACCCGCCGCCCGGGAGACGCGCAGGACGTCCGGGGGTCCGCAGCGCCTGCGGCCCGACGCCGGACTGCTCGCGGAGATCGTCGAGCACACGACGGCGTTCTGCGTCGACGAGGCACGCAGGATCGTGGATCCGGCGCTCGCCGCCCGTGCGGACGTCCCGACCCCGGTCGACGTCTACGCCGGCAGCTCGGGACTCGGACTGGAACTGCTGCGCCACGCGGACCGGCCCGAGGTGCGCGAAGCCGTGGACGCCCTGGCGCTGTGGACGGCGCAGCAGACCCGGAGCCGGTCCACGGGCTTCTACACGGGCCGCACCGGCGTCGAGCTGTTCCTCGCGGCGGCGGAAGCGGGCCCGGTCGGCAGCGCGCGGGCGCCGCGTGCCGACGAACCGGTCGACCACGCCACGCTGCCCGCCCGGGGCCCGGACGGCGGACCGCCGGAAGCGGACATGATCGAGGGTGTCGCCGGCATCGGCGTCGGCCGCCTGCTGCTCGCACGTCAGGCGCGCGAAGCGGGCGATCCCGGCCTGGCCGACCGGCACCTCGCCGTCGCCGCCGAGTGCGACCGGATGCTGGCCGACGACCGGGCCCGGCTGACGCCCCCGACCGTCGAACGGGCCGGTGACGCCGCACTGCGGGAGGGCCTGGCCCACGGCACGGCGGGTGTCGCGTACTTCCTGGCGGAGTACGCCGCGGCGACCGGGGATCCCGGGGCGACCGCCAGGGCCCGGCTGGCGTGCGCGCGTCTGGCGGCCGTCACCACGGACATCGTCGCGGCGGCGACCGCACCGGCCGCGACGCGACGCTACGGCTCCTGGTGCCGCGGGCTGGCGGGGATCGGGGCCGTGCTGGTCCGGGCCGCCGACCGGCTGGGCGAGCCGCAGCACCTCGTCCTCGCCGAGCGGGCCGCGCGCACCTGCGCCGTGCTGGCGCCGCGGATGCCGCTGGTCACGCAGTGCTGCGGGCTGTCGGGGGTCGGCGACCTGATGGTGGACGTGGCCCTGGCGACCGGCTCCGAGGAGTACTGGGAGGCGGCCGGGACCGTCGCGGCGATCGTCCTGACCCGCAGCGGCGGCCCCCGGTCCCGTCCGGTCTTCCCGGACGCGAACCTGGCCGCGGCGAGCGCGGGCTGGGCCGGCGGTTCCGCCGGTGTGCTCGCGTTCCTCCGCCGCCTGCACCGGCAGGGCGGCCCGCGGCTCGGCCTGATCGGCTGACATCCCGGGCCGCGAGGTGCCGGTCCGTGCGTGCCCGCGGCGGGAACACCCTCGGCCCGCGCGACGCCGGCCGACCGGGTCCTGTCCGTGGCGACAGTCCGGCGGCCGGCCTTCTTGGCGCCCGCGCCATGGTCCGCGGGCCGGCCGGGCGGCACGGTGGGAGGTGCCGCGCCCGGGACGGTCCCGGGCGGCCGGCGTCTGGAAGGACGGCGAACACCATGGACGTCAACTCCCGCGGGCAGTACGGGGACTACCAGAACGAGATCTACTTCGACGGTCTCTTCGGGGTGCAGCCGACGATGCCGATGACCTTCCCCGAGCTGGAGGCCCGCGCGCAGGCCGCGCTGCCGCCGTCGGTGCTCTCCTACGTCGCGGGTGGCGCCGGGGACGAGTCCACCCAGCGGGCGAACGTGTCGGCGTTCGAGCGCTGGGGCCTGGTGCCGCGGATGATGGTCGGCGCGACCGGGCGCGACCTGTCCGTGAACCTGTTCGGGCTCGAGCTCCCGTCGCCGCTGCTGATGGCCCCGGTCGGGGTGATCGGCCTCTGCGCGCAGGACGGTCACGGCGACCTGGCCACCGCGCGCGCCGCCGCGCGCAGCGGTGTTCCGATGATCGCCTCGACGCTGACCGTCGACCCGCTGGAGGAGGTGGCCGCGGAGTTCGGCGACACCCCCGGGTTCTTCCAGCTGTACACCCCGACCGACCGCGCCCTGGCGGAGAGCCTCGTGCACCGGGCGGAGGCCGCCGGTTTCCAGGGCATCGTGGTCACCCTGGACACCTGGCTGACCGGCTGGCGCCCGCGTGACCTCAGTACCAGCAACTTCCCCCAGCTGCGCGGCCACGCGCTGGCCAACTACACCTCCGACCCGGTGTTCCGGGCGCGTCTCGCCAAGTCGCCCGAGGAGGACCCCCGGGGCGCCGTCCGCGAGTGGATCAACGTCTTCGGCAACCCGCTCACCTGGGACGATCTTCCGTGGCTGCGGTCGATCACCGACCTCCCGATCGTCCTGAAGGGCATCTGCGCGCCGGAGGACGTCCGCCGGGCCAAGGACGGCGGCGTGGACGGCGTCTACTGCTCCAACCACGGCGGCCGGCAGGCCAACGGCGGGCTGCCGGCCCTGGAGGCCCTGCCCGGTGTGGTCGAGGCCGCCGACGGGATGCCGGTGCTGTTCGACTCCGGCGTGCGGACCGGCGCGGACGTGGTCAAGGCGCTCGCCCTCGGCGCCACGGCCGTCGCCGTCGGCCGGCCGTACGCCTACGGTCTCGCCGTCGGCGGCGTCGACGGCGTCGTGCACGTGCTGCGCTCGCTGCTCGCCGAGGCCGACCTGATCATGGCCGTGGACGGTTACCCGACGCTCGCCGACCTCCGGGCCGAGGGCGCGCTGCGCCGGCTCTGACCCGCGCCGTCCGGCCGGCTCACGGCCGGCTCACGCACAACCGGCGGAAGGCCCGGCCCCCCGAACCCGCACAGGGTTCGGGAGGCCGGGCCTTCCGCCGTGCGCCGCATCTGCGGCTCTCCGTCTCCCCGTCCCGGGACCTCAGCCGGTCACCCTGGCCAGCCAGGCCACCAGGTCGGCGGTGACCTCCCCGTGGTTGGTCTCGTGCAGCAGCTCGTGACGGGCACCGGGATAGCTGTGGTGGACCACGTCGGTGAATCCCACGTGCCGGTAGCGGCGGGCGACCAGGTCCGCGGGCACCAGACCGGCCACGAGCGGGTCGTCCTCCCCCGCGAAGACCGCGACCGGCAGGTCGGGGCGGACCCAGGAGGGGTCGGTGAGCCGGGGTGCGGCGGCGGTCAGCCCCGCCAGCCCGGCGGCGTCCAGGGCGAATCCGCACAGCGGGTCGGCGAGGTAGGCGTCGACGGCGTCCGGGTCGCGGCTGAGCCAGTCGGCCGGCGTGCGGGCGGGCCGGAACGGCTCGTTGAGGGCCGCGAGCATCTCTGGCCCGGTCCCGGTGAGGCTCCGGGCCAGGTGGTCCAGCGCGGTGGTGCCGAACAGTGCGAGGCCGGACAGCCGTGCGGCGTGGTCGAGGGTGTACTGCTGGGCCGCGAACGATCCCAGGCTGTGGCCGAGCAGCACGACGGGGAGTCCGGGGTGGCGGCGTTCGACGACGGCGGTGATCCGGGCGAGGTCGCCCACGAGCTCGTTCCAGCCGTCCGGCCCGAGCCGGCCGCGCCCCGCGTGCATGGTCAGGCCGTGGCCGCGGTGATCGCCCGCGTAGACGGCGCAGCCCGTCACGGTGAGGGCCTCGGCCAGGCGCGCGTAGCGGCCGCTGTGCTCACCCATGCCGTGGGCGATCTGGACGACGGCGCGGGGCGGGCCGTCGGGGGCCCAGGTCCGGACATGGAGGCGGATGCCGCCGGGGCTGGGGAGGGTGAACAAAGGGGGCTCCAGGTGTCGAGGGTGGTGGAGACGTACGGCCGCCCGGCCCGTGGCGGGAGCCTCGGGCCGGGCGGGGGTAGGAAGGTGCGGACGAGGAACCGCCGGGCTCAGCCGGTCGTGGCGGCGAATTCGACGATCAGCCGGGCGACCGCGTCGGGGCGGTCCAGGTGGACGGGGTGGCCGGCCCCGGGGACGACCGCGGCGCGGGCCAGCGGACTGAGGGCCGCGGTGGCACCGGCGTGCTCGCTCGACCAGAACTGGCTGTCGGCACCGGCGGCGATCAGGGCGGGCACGGTGAGGCCGGCCACGACGTCCCGCCAGTCCTGGCAGGCGTGGTCGAACAGCAGCGGGTAGGTGTCGTCGGTGATGAGCCGGCTCATGCCACGCCCCCCGGCCCGTCTGATCCCCGCGTCGACGGCCACCGGGTCGGGCCACGCGCGGCCGCGGCCGGTCGCGACGGCGTCAGGCCGCAGGAAGAAGGTGCCCAGGTTCTCGGTGGTCAGCCCGTGGAAGCCGTACGGCCAGTCGGGGCCGTTGACCATCCGCGGGGTCTGGTCGAGCGTGACGATCCCGGCGAGCCGCTCGCCACCGAACAGGCTGACGTACGACCAGACGGTGCTCGCGCCCATCGACGCGCCGACCGCGGTGACGTCGTCGAGGTCCAGCCCGGTGAGGAACTCGTGCAGGTCCGTGCCGTGCCGGGCGATGCGCTGCCCGCCCGCCGGCCGGTCGGACTGCCCGTGCCAGCGCCGGTCCAGGGAGATCACCCGGTGTCCGGCCGCGCGCAGGGCGGCCCACTGCATCGCCCAGCTGTCGGCGGGCGCCCCGTAGCCGGCGATCAGCACGACCGGTCGGCCGGTGCCCTCGTCGTAGTAGTGCAGGGCGGTGTTGTCGCTCGTGACGAACCTGGGCACGGCGGCCTCCGGGAGGGTGTCGGGGCGGGGATGTCGGAAGAGGAGTACGAAGGGGGGTCAGTGGGCGGCGGGCCTCCGCCGCCAGGGGTGACCGACGGCGACGGCGACCCCGCAGGCGAGGAGGGTGTCGACCAGCCGGGCGGTGATCACCCGGCCGTCCGAGGGCGGACCGGGGACGGCGAGCACCAGGACGACGACGCTCGCCAGCGCTGTGTGCAGGGCGTAGGAGCGGTCGGTGGCCCCGGGGAGGACCGCGCCCACCAGGACGGCGAGCAGGACCAGCGTCCAGCCGGACAGCGTGCGGGCCGCCAGCGCGGCGCCCAGGACTCCCAGGACCGTGCCGGCCACCCGGTCGCCGACCCGGCGCAGCACCGAGGCGTCGGCCGGACGGAAGGCCAGGGCCGCGGTGAGCGGCAGCCAGAAGGCGTGCTCGGGCCGGAGCAGCTCGGCGAGGACCGCGGCGGTCCCGACGCACAGCGGCAGCCGCAGGACGGCGTCCCGGCGGGCCGGACCGGACCGGACCGCCCGTGCCGGGCGGTCCGTGGTGCCGGCGGCGGGGCGGCCGCGCAGGCGGGCGAGGACGAGAAGCAGACCCATCGGCGCGCAGCCGAGTCCGTAGAGGGCGACGGTCCGGACGGACGTCGGACCGGCGCCCATGCCCATGCCGATGGCGGTCAGCACCATCAGCTTGAGGCCGAACAGCTGGTCGGCGGGCCGGGCGAAGCCGACGACCGCGGCGGCAAGGGCGGCCAGCACCATGCACAGGGCCTGGCCCCAGCCCGGCGTGGGCGCGGTACGGCCGAGGAGCAGACCGGCGGACCCGCCGACCAGGATCGCGGCGAACCGGACCGCGCGCTCGCGCACCGGACCGCTGTGGTCGCCGTTGACGCTGCACACCGCGCCGGCCACGGCCACCGGCACCCCGGCGGCACCCGCCAGCGCGTGCGCGCCGAGCAGGGCCGCGGTGATCGCGACCGCACTGCGCACCGTCCGGTCCCACGGGATCCGTCGCCCGGGCGGGGCGGCGGCGGGACGGTCGGGGCGAGGCATGGCGGACGGCTCCTGGGCTGGACGGGGCTCGGGCGGGACGGATCCGGGCGGAACGGGATCCGGCTCCCGGTCTCCACGGTGCCCCGCGGCCGGCTCGGCGGCCATGGTGCGCGGCACAGCGTCGACGGGGCCAGAATTGTCCGTGTGAACAAAGGAACCGGGTCGACCGTGGCCGAGGAGCGCAGGCGCGTCCTGGCGGATGTGTCCCCCGACGACATCGCGACCGCGGCGGCGGCCACCGTGGTCCGCGAGATCCCGGCCTACCACGGGCACGACACCGGCCGGGTGCGCGGCGACCTGCTCGCCGTCCTGGCACCGGTCCTGGCGATGCTGCGCGAGGGACGCGACGCCACCGCCGGGGAGCGGGCGGCGTTCGCCGCCTTCGGGGCGCTGCGTGCCGAGCAGGGCATCGGTCTGGAACCCCTCCTGGAGGCCTTCCGGCTGACCACCCGCCGCGCCTTCGACGCCCTCTACCTGCAGATCCGCCGCGTCGACGCCCAGCAGGCCGGGCTGGAACTCGCCCGCGACTTCTGGGACTGCTGCGACCGGTTGTCCGCCGCCGTGGTCCAGGGACACCGGGAACGCGACCTGGCGGAGGCGACCGCCGCGCAGGAGCACCGCACCCTGCTGCTGCGCCAGTTGCTCACCGGGGACCTGCCCACCGACTACCTGGCCACCGCCGCCGCCGCGCTCGGCCTCGATCTGCGCAGCGAGTACCACGTGTGCCACGCCCGGCCCGGTGCGGGCCGGACGATCGCGGTCGTGGAGCGGGAGCTGCGCCCGTACACGGTCGCCCTGCTGGCCGAACCCGGGACCGACCGGGTGGTCGGCCTGACCGCCCGCCCACTGCCGGACCGGGTCGCCGTACCGTCCGGCCTGGGGGCGGCCCGGCCGCTGGCGAGGCTGCGCGAGTCGCTGGCCGAGGCCGAGCGGTGCGACGAACTGGCCGTGGCGTTCGGCCTGGACCGCCCGGTGCGGACCGGGGAACTACCGCTCCACCTGGCGGTGCTGACCCTTCCGGCGGTCGGCGGGCAGCTGGTCGAGCGGTGCTTCGGGCACACCTCCGGCGACCGCCGGGCCACCCTGGTGCGTACCGTGGACGCCTACCTGGCCGCCGACGCCAACGCGGAGCAGGCCGCGGCCGCGCTGTTCGTCCACCCCAACACCCTGCGCTACCGGCTGCGCGCGCTGACCGCCGCCACCGGCCTGGACCCGGCCCGCACCGAGGACGCGCTGTCCCTGTGGTGGGCGGTTCGGCACCTGGAGGCGGTGAACGGGCGGACCGGCGGGGAGCACTGAGGCGGCGCCCCGCCGGAAGGCCGGGGCCGGAGCACCGGGGCGACCGGACGACCGTGCCCGGTACGCCGGGCGGGTGAGGCCCGTCCGCGCCTGCCCGGTGCGCCCGGCGCCCGCCGCGACGATGGACCGGTCCATGCCCCGAACCCGGTCAGGAGCCCCCCGTGCCCAGGATCACCACCAACGACGGCGTCTCGCTCCACTACTACGACGAGGGCGACGGACAGCCGGTCCTGCTCGTGCCCGGGTACGGCGCGCCCGCCGACGACTGGGCGCTGCAGTGGGCCCCGCTGCGCGCCGCCGGGTACCGGGTGATCTCGCTGGACCGCCGCTGGCAGGGGCAGTCCGACCGGCCGTCCTGGGGGCAGCGGATGTCCCGGCACGGCAAGGACCTGGACGACCTGGTCACCGCCCTCGACCTGCGCGGGGTGGTCGCGATCGGCCAGTCCATGGGGGCGAGCACCATCTGGGCGTACGTCAGCCTGTTCGGCACCGGCCGGCTCGCCGGGGTCGCCACCGTCGACCAGTCCCCGAGGATGGTCAACTCCCCGGACTGGCCCTACGGCTTCTACGGCCTCACGGAGGAGAACCTCGGCACCTTCTTCGGCTCGCCGGCGGCCTTCGCCACCGGCCACGGCCGGGACTGGCCCGACCCGGCCGGGCTGGACGCCGCGATCAGGGCGGCCGGCGGGCGCGGTGCCGAGAGCCTGATCACGCCCGACACCTATCCGCTGCTGCTGGACCACTCGCGCCAGGACTGGCGCGACGTCGTCGCCCGGGCCGAGGTCCCGGTGCTGATCACCGCGGGCGCGGAGAGCCAGTTCTGGCCGGCGGCGCACGCGGAGGCCACCGCGGCGCTCAACCCGCGGGCCGGGTGGACCGTCTTCGAGGGCGCCGGGCACACCGCCCACGTCGACCAGCCGGAGGCCGTGGCCGAACGGCTGGTGGCCTTCGCCGGTTCGACGCGCGCGGACGGCTGACCCCGGACGGCTGACCCCGGACGGAGGCCCCGGGTAAGGCCCGCCTAGGCTGTACGACGAAGCAAAACGGGCGAACCGGACCCACCCAGGGGCCGCGAGGACGGAAAGCAGGACCCGCCGATGGGCGACGGAATGTCAGGCATGCACCACCACGGCGGGATGACCGAGCTAGGACCGTTCTCGTTCTCCAATGTGCTCACCTGGTCCCCGGACTGGGTGTTCCTGGCCGCCGCCCTGGCCGGGCTCGCGCTGTACCTCCTCGGCGTGGTGCGGCTGCGGCGGCGCGGGGACGGCTGGCCGGTCGGGCGCACGGTGGCCTGGGTGCTGGGCATCGGCTCGGTGATCCTGGTCACCTGCAGCGGGCTGAACGACTACGGCATGGTCCTGTTCAGCGCGCACATGATGCAGCACATGGTGCTCTCCATGCTGTCGCCGATCCTGCTGCTGCTCGGGGCGCCGATCACGCTGGCCCTGCGCGCGCTGCGGCCGGCCGGGAAGGGGCGTCCGCGCGGGCCGCGCGAGTTGCTGGTGGCACTGCTGCACAGCACCTACGTGAAGGTGATCTCGCACCCGGCGTTCACCATCCCGCTGTTCATCGCGAGCCTGTACGGGGTCTACTTCACCCCGCTGTTCGACTTCCTCATGGAGTACCGGCTCGGGCACATCTTCATGATGGTCCACTTCCTGGCGACCGGGCTCGCCTTCTTCTGGCCGATCATGGGCGTGGACCCGGGCCCGAACCGGTCCGGCCACGTGATGCGGATCATCGAGCTGTTCATGGGCATGCCGTTCCACGCCTTCTTCGGTGTCGCGGTGATGATGGCCAACCACCAGCTGGTCAAGACCTTCACCGCCGAGGGGGCGCCTCCCGGCACCGACCTGCTGGCGGACCAGAAGCTGGCCGGCGGCATCACCTGGGCGTTCGGCGAGATCCCGACCGCGATCGTGCTGATCGCGCTGGTCTACCAGTGGATGCGCTCGGAGGAGCGGCTCTCGCGCCGCCGGGACCGCGCCGAGGACCGCAGCGGTGACGCCGAGCTGGCGGCGTACAACGCCTACCTGGCCTCGCTGGACCAGCGCAACCGGCGGCCGGCGGCCGACGCCGGCTGATCCGGCCCGACCGGGCCGACCTGGCCGACCTGGCCCACCGACCAAGAACCACCGACGAGCCCCCGTCCGACCGCGGACGGGGGCTGCGTCGTACCCGGGGACGGGGGCTCCGTCGCACCCGGGGACGGCCTCAGGCCTGGCGCGGGACCTGCCGGGCGAGACCCGCGACCAGGATGTCCAGGCCGAACTCGAACCGCTCGTCGCCGACGTTGCGGGTGAGCGCGGCGGCCATCGAGGTGATCATCGGGTAGCGCCCGGTCGGGACGGTCGCGAAGTAGTCGCGGATCCGCTCGGTGAACTCCTCGGTGTTGCCTCCGCCCCGGGTGGACGCCTCGAAGGCGGTCGCGGTGGTGTAGAGGCCCAGCAGGTCGACCCCGTAGGCGGCCGTCTGCTCGTCCAGCCCGCCGGCCCGCAGCATGGCGAGCATCGTCTCGGCGATGTCCATCGCGTGCGGGGTGACCGGGACGTTCGCGACCACGGCGGCCTTGGCCAGGTCCCGGTGCGAGAGCAGTGCCTCGCGGGAGCGCCGCAGCAGGCCCTTGATCTGCTCCTCCCAGCGGGCCGGGTCGGCCTCCTCCAGCTCGATGCCGGCGTAGGCGAGGTCGAGGACCAGCTCGACCAGCTCCTCCTTGGAGCCCACGTGGGCGTAGAGGCTGGCCGCGCCGGTGCCGAGCTCCTGGCCGACGCGGCGCATGCTCAGGGCGTCCATGCCCTCGGTGTCGACGATCCGCAGCGCCGCCTCGACGATCCGCTCCCGGCTCAGCGGCTGCCGCCGGGGTGCCCGCTCCCTGTCCTGCCAGTGCTCGGGCCAGCCGGAGCGCGGGGCGGCACTGGTCATGGGGGCTCCTTCGTGGGTCGGTGACAGGACCCACAGTACTTGACACGAACACCGTTCCATGGGAGAACACTGTTCGTTCAGAAAAACAGTGTTCGTTATGACGAACGTCGTTCGTCGCTGGCTCTCGCTCCGGAGACCTCCCCATGACCAGTCAGATCGCCCCACCCGCGCCCGTCGGAAAGCCGTCCACCGGCTACCGGCTGCGCTGGGCGGGACTCGCCGTCGTCCTCGCCGCCGAGGTGATGGACCTCCTCGACACCACCATCGTCGGCGTCGCCGCCCCCGCCGTCCGGGAGGACCTCGGCGGCAGTGACGCCCAGATCCAATGGATCACCGCGTCCTACACGCTCGCCTTCGCCGTCCTGCTGATCACCGGCGGCCGGCTCGGCGACCTCTTCGGCCGCAAGCGCCTGTTCGTCCTCGGCGCGACCGGCTTCACCCTCGCCTCGGCGCTCTGCGCGGCCGCGCCCGGTGCCGGCACCCTGGTCGCCGCCCGCACCGTGCAGGGCCTGTTCGCGGCACTGCTCATCCCGCAGGGGCTCGGGCTGATCAAGGCGATGTTCCCGCCCAAGGAGCTCGGCACCGCCTTCGGCCTGTTCGGCCCGGTCCTGGGACTCTCCTCGGTGCTCGGCCCGACCCTCGGCGGCTACCTCACCGGGGCCGACTGGTTCGGCCTCGGCTGGCGGGCGGTCTTCCTGATCAACCTGCCGGTGGGCCTGCTCACCGTCCTCGCCGCCGGGCGGATCCTGCCCGGCGACCGCACCACCACCAACCGCACCACCAGCGCCGCCACCGGCACCGGCACCGGCACCGGCACCGGCAGGGTCGACCCGGTCGGTGTGCTGGTGCTCGGGCTGGCCGTCCTGCTGCTGGTCTACCCGCTGGTGCAGGGCCGGGAGCTCGGCTGGCCGCTGTGGACCTTCCTCTCGATGGCCGCCTCGGTACCGACGGCCTGGCTCTTCACCGTCCAGCAGCGCGGCGTCCTGCGCCGCGGCGGCACCCCGCTGATCGAGCCCTCGCTCTTCGGGAAGCGGGCCTTCGTCTCGGCGCTCGCCACCGGGCTGGTCTTCTTCGCCGCCCTCTCCGGCCTGATGCTGGTCTTCACCCTCCACCTCCAGCTCGGTCTCGGCTGGACACCGCTGCACGCCGGGCTGTCGATGATCCCGCTCTCGATCGGCGTGGTCGTCGGAGCCGTGCTCTCCGGTGCCCTGCTCGCCCCCCGGTACGGCCGCCGGGTGCTGCACCTCGGCATGGTGCTGGCCGCCGCGGGCGCGCTCGGCCTGTGGGCCACCGTGGACGGGGCCACCGGCCTCGGCTCCTGGCAGCTGGCACCGGGACTCGCCGTGGCCGGCCTCGGTCTCGGCCTGATCATGGCGCCGTTCTTCGACATCGCGCTCGCGGGGGTCGAGGAGTCCGAGACCGGCTCCGCGTCCGGCGTCCTCAACGCCCAGCAGCAGCTCGGCGGCTCGATGGGCGTCGCCCTGCTCGGCACCGCGTTCTTCGGCTGGGCCCCCACCGAGGGGTTCGGGCACGCGGCCGGGCTGACCTACGGACTCGTCGCCGCGCTGCTCGCCGCGGCCTTCGTGATCGCCTTCCTGCTCCCCCGGCAGGCCCGTCCGGACGGCGAGGGGCACTGAACGCCCCTGCGGGGGGAACGCCGGGAGGCCCCGGGGTCCGTGGGTACGGACCCCGGGGCCTCCCGGGTCGTGCGCGGTGCGGGTGGGATCAGCCGAGGTTGGCGATCGCCTCGTTGAGCGTCTTCGAGGGACGCATCACGGCCGCGGCCTTGGCCGGGTCCGGCTGGAAGTAGCCGCCGAGCTCGACCGCGGAGCCCTGCACGGCGACGAGCTCCTCGACGATGGCCGCCTCCTGCTCGGTCAGCGTCTTGGCCAGGCCGGCGAAGGCCTCGGCCAGGGCGGCGTCCTCGGTCTGGCCGGCCAGCTCCTGGGCCCAGTACATGGCCAGGTAGAAGTGGCTGCCGCGGTTGTCGATGCCACCGAGGCGGCGGCTCGGCGACTTGTCCTCGTTGAGGAAGGTGCCGGTGGCGCGGTCCAGGGTGTCGGCCAGCACCTGGGCGCCGGTGTTGCCGGTGGTCCGGGCCAGGTGCTCGAAGCTGGCGGCCAGCGCGAAGAACTCGCCCAGGCTGTCCCAGCGCAGGTAGTTCTCCTTGACCAGCTGCTGGACGTGCTTCGGGGCGGAGCCGCCGGCGCCGGTCTCGAACAGGCCGCCGCCGTTCATCAGCGGGACGACCGACAGCATCTTGGCGCTGGTGCCCAGCTCCAGGATCGGGAACAGGTCGGTCAGGTAGTCGCGCAGCACGTTGCCGGTCACCGAGATGGTGTTCTCGCCGCGGCGGATGCGCTCCAGCGAGAAGGTGGTGGCCTCGACCGGGGCCAGGATCTCGATCCGCAGGCCGGTGGTGTCGTGCTCCGGCAGGTACGCCTTGACCTTCTCGATCAGCACGGCGTCGTGGGCGCGGGTCTCGTCCAGCCAGAAGACGGCCGGGTCGCCGGTGACCTGGGCGCGGGTGACGGCCAGCTTCACCCAGTCGCGGATCGGCAGGTCCTTGGTCTGGCAGGCGCGGAAGATGTCGCCCGGCTGGACGGCCTGCTCCAGGACGACCTCGCCGGTGGCGGCGTCGACCAGGCGGACGGTGCCGGCCGCGGCGATCTCGAAGGTCTTGTCGTGGCTGCCGTACTCCTCGGCGGCCTGGGCCATCAGGCCGACGTTCGGGACCGAGCCGATGGTGGCCGGGTCCAGGGCGCCGTTGGCGCGGCAGTCGTCGATCACGGCCTGGTAGACACCGGCGTAGCTGCTGTCCGGCAGCACGGCGAGGGTGTCGGCCTCCTGGCCGTCCGGGCCCCACATGTGGCCGGAGGTGCGGATCATGGCCGGCATCGAGGCGTCGACGATGACGTCGCTCGGCACGTGCAGGTTGGTGATGCCCTTGTCCGAGTCGACCATGGCGAGCGCCGGACCGGCGGCCAGCTCGGCCTCGAAGGAGGCCTTGATCTCGGCGCCGTTCTCCAGCGCGTCGAGGCCGGCCAGGATGCCACCGAGGCCGTTGTTCGGGTTCAGACCGGCGGCGGCCAGCACCTCGCCGTACGTGGCGAAGGTCTGCGGGAAGAACGCCCGGACCACGTGGCCGAAGACGATCGGGTCCGAGACCTTCATCATGGTGGCCTTGAGGTGGACCGAGAACAGCACGCCTTCGGCCTTGGCACGGGCGACCTGCGCGGCCAGGAACTCGTTCAGCGCGGCGGCGCGCATGACCGAGGCGTCCACGACCTCCCCGGCCAGCACCGGGACCGACTCGCGCAGCACGGTGGTGGTGCCGTCCTCGGCGAGCAGCTCGATGCGCAGCGCGCCGGCCTCGGCGATCACGGTCGACTTCTCGGTGGAGCGGAAGTCGTTCACGCCCATGGTGGCGACATTGGTCCTGGAGTCCGCCGACCAGGCACCCATGCGGTGCGGGTGGGTCTTGGCGTAGTTCTTGACCGACGCGGGGGCGCGGCGGTCGGAGTTGCCCTCGCGCAGGACCGGGTTGACGGCGCTGCCCTTGACCTTGTCGTAACGGGCGCGGACGTCCTTGTCCTCGTCGGTCCGCGGGTCGTCCGGGTAGTCCGGCAGCGCGTAGCCCTGCGCCTGCAGCTCGGCCACGGCGGCCTTGAGCTGCGGGATCGAGGCCGAGATGTTCGGCAGCTTGATGATGTTGGCGCCCGGGGTCTTGGCCAGGGCGCCCAGCTCGGCGAGGGCGTCGCCGATCCGCTGGTCCTCGGTCAGACGCTCCGGGAAGCTCGCGATGATCCGCCCGGCGAGGGAGATGTCGCGCGTCTCCACCTTCACGCCCGCGGTCGAGGCGTACGCCTGGACGACCGGCAGGAACGAGTACGTTGCCAGGGCAGGCGCCTCGTCGGTGTGCGTATAGATGATGGTCGAGTCAGTCATCGGTACTCCGCTTCACGTCTCCAACGTCTTGACGTCAAGATATCTCGTGACCGGCCCTCCGCTCCACCTCCCCCCGGCACGGATCAGCTCCACGGTCGACCCGATGCCGTCGCGGGGCAAGCCGGACGCGTCACCCGGAGGGCCGGTGGGCGCCGTTCCGGGCCTCGCGCAGCGCGTCGATCCGGGCGTCGAACTCGGCCTCGTCGGCGAGGAACCACAGCTGGCGGCCCCGGTTGCTCTCGCGGACGAAGTCCCGCAGCGCACCGCTGGCCCCGGTGTACGCGGAGAGGTCGCCGACCACGGCGAGGCCGACCCGGTACTGGGCGAACTTCTGGGTGACCTCCCCGGCGAGTCGGGTGCCCAGGGTGAAGAACTCCGGCCCGAACCGGGCGGCGGGCACCACCAGCCACTCGGCGTCCTGGGCGAAGGCCTCGCCGAGCAGGTCCGTGCCGTCGCGCGGGGCGCGGACCACCGGGCCGTCGGCGGACAGCCGCACCACGACCGGGGCGGGGACGGCCCGGGGGAGGGACCCGGGGACGGACGCGGGGACGGACAGGGGCGCGGGCGCGGGCGTCGGGAGCGGCTCAGACATGGCGGTTCTCCGTGGTCAGGGTGTGAATGAGGAGCAGCAGCTCGGCGGTGTCCGCCGGGGCGCCGAGGACGATCACCTTGAGGGTCGCGCGATCCTCGTTGTGCAGCGTCTCGATCCGCAGCGGCACGGCCCCGCCCCGCGGACCGGAGACCGCCGCGAGCAGGGTGTTCGACAGCCGGGCGGCCTCCCGGACGCCGATGCCGTCGATCTGCACCACGGCGGACGCCTCGGCGTGCAGTGGTGCCGGGGCGGCCGGCGGCGCGGCGTCGGCCCCCGGGGCGCCGCCGGGGGTGTCGGCGACGGTGCCGCCGGCGAAGGACTCGAAGTCGCGGCGGGCGATCCGGTACTGCTTGCCGATCCTGGTGGCCCGCAGCCGGCCGTCGCGGACGTAGCCGCGGACCGTCCGGACGTGCAGTCCGAGCAGTTCGGCAACCTGCTCGACCGAGAAGTACTCCGGGGGGTGCTCCGGCACCGGCCGCCTCCTTGACTCTGTCATTTCATTACGCAAACTACCATGACACAGGGCACGATAGGGAAGGATGAGGAAGGGCGTCCGGTGAGCGGTGCACCCGACCGTCAGGACTTCGTCAACGCGGCGCTGCATTCGGTCAACGCTGCGTCAGGAAGGTTCTCCCGCCGGGCGCGACGGTCCTAGCGTCGGAGGTGCAGTTCCGGCAGGCCCCTCTCCACCACTCGGGAGCACCCGCATGGCCCGCGTCGTCGTCTGGCACGTCCCGGTCACCGTCACCGGACGGACCACCTCCCTCCGCCTCTTCCGCCTGCGCGACGGGCGCCGTTGCGCCGTCGGCTTCAGCTCCGCGGGCGCGCTCGCCGAGCTCCTCGGCCCGGAGCAGGCCGCCGTCGAACTCGGCGAACCGGCGCTGCGGGCGCTCACCGCGCCGCTCGGCGTCGAGGAACTCGTCCTGGACCCGCGGCTGGTCGCCGCACCCGTCGTCCCCCCGGGCGGTCGTCCGGCCCCCACCGACCGGGGCACCGGTCCGGGTGGACGCCCCACCGGCCGGCCCGGCGCACAGCTCCAGCACAGGTGAGCGCACTCCACCTGGTTCCCGGGACGCCCGGGCCGGAGCCGGCCCGACCGCTGCACGCCCTCGCCCGGGTGAGCTTCGGCCCCGTGCCGCTCGACTTCGACCGGCTGGTCGCCGAACTCCCGGCAGTGCAGAGCGGGTTGGCGCTGGCGGGCGGTGCCGACCTGGAACTCCGGCTGGCCTGCACGGGACCGGAGGAACTGCGCGCCGTCTCGGCTGCCCTGCTCCGGGCCGGCGCGGCCCACGTCCACGTCGATCTGGTGCTCCGTGCCCTCGTCCCGGCCCGGCCGGCCCTGCGGCCGGTGCCCTGAGGACTCCCGGGGGCCCGGGTCGGTGCGCCCGGGCCCCCGGGTCGCGGCACCCCGTCGCCCCCGCCGCCCCCGTCGCGGCACCCCCCCGGGCCGGTCAGCCGATCCCCTGGCGGTCCGGGCGCAGCGCGAAGGCCCGGACCTCCTGATCGCCCTGCTCCTGGGTCACCGCACGGACCAGCAGGGCCTGCTGCTCCAGGAGTTCGGGCCTGCGCAGATCGGGCGCGATGCGCAGCAGGTCGTCCAGCGCGGCGGTCAGGCGGCGGGTCACCTGGGGGTGGCCGGCGCCGCAGAGCCGGATCTCGGTGAAGGCGAGGTCGACGACGGCCGACCAGCCGGGGACCGGTTCGACCAGCCGGACCGCACCGTGCCGGTCACGGTGGCAGAGGTCGCCGAAGCTCTCGTGCAGGAGCATCGCCAGCAGTTGGTGGATCCGGTCGACGGCCTGCACCGCGGTGGTCGGGTCGTTGACGGCGGGCGAGAGCGCGCGGATCGCGATGTCCACGAGCTGGCGGAAGCCGAAGCTCAGGTCCTGGTGCATGGTGCGGTCGACGCCGACGTTGAGCGCCTGGGCGATCCGCCGCGAGGGCGGCGGGCGCTCGCCGGCCACCCGGACGATCGGGGTCCCGGGGGCGATGAAGTCGCCGATCCTCGGTACCAGGTGCAGTACCGCGTCGTGCTTGCGGGCGATCCGCAGCAGCCGCCCGATGTTCACGTCCCGCAGCACGCCGGAGCGCCCCTCGTGGAGCAGGGTGTACGCCTGGTCGGGCACGGGCGGCGCGGGTTCGGCCGGCATCAGCCGGTACTGGAGCAGGACGGCCGTCGACTCGTTGGCCACTCGATCAATGACGTGCGGGACGCGCAGCAGCCGCATCGTGGACTGCACGTAGAGCACGAACAGGGCGAGGCTGAGCACGACCAGGAGCACGGCCACCACGCTGGAGAAGACCGGCACCGAGGTGAGCTTGGCCGGGTCGGTGGAGTCGTCGTAGCTGAACTGGACCAGCAGCGCGAAGAGGAAGGTGGCCAGGCAGACCGAGAAGGCCGCTTTGGTCAGCCGGCTGCGGACGTAGAGCCGCAGCACCCGCGGGGAGAACTGGCTGGCGGCCATCTGCAGCGCCACCAGGGAGATCGAGAAGACCACGCCGATGAACGTCAGCATCGCCGAACTCACCGTGGAGACGACGGACTTGGCGGCGCTGTTGAAGCGCAGCAGCTCGTCCACCGAGCCGGTGTCGGCGACACTCTGGCTCACCACGGCCTCGTCCAGCTCGGCGGTCAGCCCGGCCAGCAGCACGGCGGCGACGCAGGCGAGCAGCGGGGCGAACCAGAACGACTCGCGCAGGTGCTCGCGCAGCGGGGAGAGCGGTCGGTAGCGGACCGGCGGCCGCGGCCCGGTCTGGCGGTCGGTCATCGCCCCAGGCTAGGTGCCCGCACGCGGCAGCCCCCGGCACGCCACGCGCCGGTATTTCTATGCACTCCGGCCGATTTCTATGAATCGAGATGCCCTCCATATTGCACGAGTACGGACCGAGGCTCAATTCGCGCTCAGATACCGGAACTACTGGTGAGTCACGTAACGGGCACATGAACACATGGCCTCCTACCTGCGGGAATATCCCGCGAAGTAGGTAAACATTCAGTAATGAAATCTGTGCAGAGGTCTATGAATACGCCTACTGTGTGGCAACTCTCCGCGCTCCGTTCAGCCGGAGCTCCCACAGCACAGAGAGATTGCGCATGGCTTCCCTCAACCAGCTCTCTCCGCCCGGATCGAGCACCGGCACCACCGGCACCACCACCCACCGCTCGCTCCGGCGCGAGGTCGGCCTGATCGGCCTCATGTGGGCCTCGGTCGGATCGATCATCGGCTCGGGTTGGCTCTACGGAGCCAAGAACGCCGTCGTCGTCGCCGGCCCGGCGGCGATCGTCGCCTGGGGCATCGGCGCGGTCGCGATCGTCCTGCTCGCGTTCGTGCACGCCGAGCTCGGCGGCATGTTCCCGGTCGCCGGCGGCACGGCGCGCTACCCGCACTACGCCTTCGGCGGCCTCGCGGGCATGTCGTTCGGCTGGTTCTCCTGGCTCCAGGCCGCCACCGTCGCCCCGATCGAGGTCGAGGCGATGATCGGCTACGCGGGCCACTGGGAGTTCGCGAAGAGCCTCCTCAACGACAACGGCACCCTCACCGCCAGCGGCTTCGTGGTCGCCGTGCTCCTGATGGGCCTGTTCGTCGCGGTCAACTTCCTCGGTGTCCGGGTGCTCGCCCGCACCAACAGCGCCACCACCTGGCTGAAGATCTTCGTCCCGCTGTTCGCGATCTTCGTGCTCGCCGTGACCAACTTCCACGGCTCCAACTTCACCTCGCACGGCTTCGCCCCGTTCGGCGTCAAGGGCGTGCTCACCGCGGTCAGCGCCAGCGGCATCATCTTCGCCCTGCTGGGCTTCGAGCAGGCGATCCAGCTGGCCGGCGAGAGCAAGAACCCCAAGCGCGACATCCCCCGCGCCGTGCTCGGCTCGGTCGCCATCGGCACCGTGATCTACGTCCTGCTGCAGGTCGTCTTCATCGCCGCGCTGCCCGCCGCCTCCTTCGCCAACGGCTGGGACAAGCTGGACTTCCCCGGCATCGACGGCCCGTTCGCCGGCCTCGCCACCCTGGTCGGCCTGGGCTGGCTGGCCTGGGTGCTGTACTTCGACGCCATCGTCTCCCCCGGCGGCACCGGCCTCATCTACACCACGTCGACCTCGCGCATCGCGTACGGCCTGAGCAAGAACGGCTACGCGCCGCAGCTCTTCGAGCGCGTCGACAAGCGCGGCACCCCGTGGTTCGGCCTGATCATGTCGTTCGTCACCGGTGTCATCTGCTTCCTGCCCTTCCCGAGCTGGCAGGAGCTGGTCGGCTTCATCGTCTCCGCCAGCGTGCTGATGTACGCCGGCGCCCCGCTGGCCTTCGGCGCGCTGCGCCGCCGGCTGCCGCACCGCGAGCGTTCCTACCGCCTGCCCGGCGGCGCGGTCATCGCCCCGGCCTCGTTCGTGGTCTCCAGCCTGATCATCTACTGGTCCGGCTGGCACACCCTCTCCCGCCTGGGCATCGCCATCGTGGTCGGCTACGGCCTGCTCGGCAGCTACGCCTTCTACGCCACCCGCAAGGGCCTGCCGAACGCCCCCCGCCTGGACCTGCGGGCCGCCCAGTGGCTGCCGGTCTACCTGCTGGGCCTCGGCCTGATCTCCTGGCAGGGCGGCTTCGGCGACGGCACCGGCCGGATCCCGATGTGGTGGGACATGGCCGCGGTCGCCGCGTTCTCCCTGGCGATCTACTACTGGGCGATCCGGGTCGCCCTGCCCGCCGAGGTCATCGAGCAGAACATCGAGGACGTCGAGGTGGTCGACGCGGGCGGTCACTGACCCGCGCCACCCAGCACGACGGGCCCGCCGGTACGCACCGGCGGGCCCGTTCCGCTGTCGGACAACCCCTAGAGCGAGAGCACCAGGCGCAGCGCCCGCTCGACCACCCCGGCCGGGTCCTCGGCGGGACCCTCGGAACGCCAGGCCACGAAGCCGTCCGGACGGACGAGCAGCGCGCCCTCGGGGCCGATGCCGTGCAGGGCCGCGAAGTCCTCGCCCGGCTCGGGGGCCAGGTCGTCCTCGCCGTCGGGGCCGATCCGGAACGCCTCCAGCGGGACGGCCAGCCGGTCCGCCGCCCGACGGGCGCCCTCCTGCCAGGCGGTGCCCGCCGAACCGGTCAGCAGCACCATGCTCTGCTCGTACAGGTCGAGGGTGGAGAGCCGGACCCCGGCCCGCAGCAGCCACTGGTGCGGCGCCCGGCTGCCCGGCTCGCCCGTCGACCCGAAGGCCTCCGGCACCACCGGACCCTCCGGGTCGGTGCCGGTCACCGCGCCCCGCGGGTAGCGGTAGCCGAGCGCCACCGCCAGTACCCCGGCCTGCCGGCCGACGCCCGGCACCACCGCGTAGCCCGGGTGGCTGTGCTCGGCGGAACGGGCCGAGGCCCGCTCACTGGTCACCCGCGCCACCGGGCGGCGCTCCTGCCCGTAGGTGTCCAGCAGGCCGGGACCGGCCCAGCCGCAGAGCACCGCGGCGAGCTTCCACGCCAGGTTGTGCGCGTCCTGGATGCCGGTGTTGGAGCCGAACGCCCCGGTCGGGGACATCTCGTGGGCCGAGTCCCCGGCCAGGAACACCCGCCCCGAGGAGTAGCTCCCGGCCACCCGCTCGGCGGCGTGCCACGGAGCCCGGCCGGTCACCTCGACGTCGAGCTCCGGCATCCCGACGGCGGCCCGGATGTGCCGGGCGCAGCGCTCGTCGGTGAACGCCTCCAGCGGCTCGCCGTGCTCCGGGTGCCACGGCGCGTGGAACACCCACTCCTCCCGGTTGTCGACCGGCAGCAGGGCGCCGTCCGCCTCCGGGTTCGTCAGGTAGCAGGCGATGAAGTGACGGTCGCCGACCACCTCGGCCAGCCGCTTCGCCCGGAAGGTGATGCTGACGTTGTGGAACAGCTCGCCCTTGCCGGTCTGGCCGATGCCCAGCGCGGTGCGGGCCGGGCTGCGCGGGCCGTCCGCCGCGACCAGGTACTGCGCCCGGACGGTCCGCTCCTCCCCGGTCTCCCGGCTGCGCAGCAGTGCCGTCACCCCCTCGTCGTCCTGCTCGAAGGAGACCAGCTCGGTGCCGAAGCGGATGTCCGCGCCCAGCTCCCGGGCGGCGTGGCGCAGCACCGGCTCCAGGTCGTTCTGGCTGCACAGGCACCAGGAACTGGGGCTGAAGCGGGCCAGCCGCCCGCCCGGGTCGATCTCGCGGAACAGCCACTCCTGCTCCTCGCCGGTCAGCGAGGGGGCCTGCAGGATGCCGTGGTTCGGGGCCAGAACGGACGCCGCCTCGCGGATCGCCGCCTCGATGCCGGCCACCCGGTACAGCTCCATCGTCCGGACGTTGTTGCCTCGGCCACGCGGGTGATGCGAGGTGTCGGCGTGCTTCTCGACCAGCAGGTGCCTGACACCCAGTCGGCCCAGGAAGAGTGCGGCCGACAGCCCGACCAACGAGCCGCCGACGATCAGGACCGGTACCCGGTCGTCCACCTTCGGATTCATCAATTGCTCCAGCCTGTACGGGAGTTCGGGGCCGAATGCGGGGCTCGGCGCGACCCTCGGAGGGGCCCGCGGACACGGCGGCCCGGTCCTACCGTCCCCCGCGCCGGGTCCGTTCTGGCGGTTCATCGCTCGGATGGCCCGCATGGCTCGCGCCACCCGGGAGCACCGCGCACGATCGACCTCAGACCTGGTGGCCGACGCCACCCCAGCACCCCTCCCCGCCGGAGACCGCCCGGCTCTTCCGGCACCGGAGCCGCCGCACGCGGCCCCCGACGCGTGCGGCCCAGAAGCAGAAAGTGGATCATGACGACTCTGTCCGAACCGCCCGCGCGGCACCACTCCGCCTCCGACACCCGGCTGCGGGTGGTGCTGATGCTGGAGATCCAGGACGGCGCCCAGCAGCGCTTCATGGACGTCTACGAGCAGCTCCGCCACCAGGTCGCCTCCGTGCCCGGCCACGTCAGCGACCAGCTCTGCCAGAACATCAACGACCCCCGGCAGTGGCTCATCACCAGCGAGTGGGAGGACCAGGACACCTTCCTGGAGTGGGTGGACAGCCCGGCCCACCGCGAGATGGTCAAGCCGATGCACGGCTGCGTCAGCGACACCTTCCGCTCGATGCGCTACACGATCCTGCGCGAGACCTCCGCCGCCGGTGTCACCGGCACCCGCGCCCCGGCCGAGGTGCCGGCCGGCCTGCCGCGGACCGCCCCGGCCGGGCAGGTCGGCCCGCCCAAGGCCGACCCCGGCCCGGACGGCGTGGTCCGGCACGCGCTCACCTTCACCGTGAAGCCCGGCACCGAGCCCGAGGTGGCCCGGATCCTGTCCGGCTACGCCTCCCCCCGGGCCGAGGTCGACGGGACCACCCGGCTGCGCCGCACCTCCCTGTTCATGCACGGCAACCGTGTCGTCCGCGCGGTCGAGGTGACCGGCAGCCTCGGCGACGCGCTGCGGCACGTCGCCATGCAGCCCGAGGTGCGGGCCGTCGAGGAGGCGATCAACCCGCACCTGGAGGAGGCCCGCCAGCTGGGCGACCCGCAGGCGGCGCGCGCCTTCTTCGCCCGGGCCGCGCTGCCCGCCGAGAACCAGGCCGTGGCCGGCACCCCGGCCGCCGGACGGCCACACCGGCACGCCGTGCTCTACCCGGTGAAGCCCGGGAACGGCCAGGCGGTCACCGACCTCCTCGCCGAGTACGACGAGCTCGCCACCGTCGACCCGACCGGCCCGGTCGCGACCAGCACCGTGTTCCACCGGGACGACGTGGTGGTCCGGCTGGTGGACCTGCGGGTCCCGCCGGAGGCGGACCCGGCGGCGGCGCTCGGCATCGCCGGCGAGCGCGAGGCCGCCGTCCTGGGCCGACTGCTCGACCTCGGCCCCGAGGTCGACCTGCGGACCGACGCCGGACTGCGCGCCTTCCTCGCCGCGCGGGCGATGAACCCGGTCACCGACCGCACCTCGCAGGACTCCTGACCCTCCGCCGTCCCGGCGCAGTCCCCGCAGGCGCCGCACCGCGGAACACGGCCGCACATCCGGCACCACCCGGCACCACCCGGCAAGAAGGAAGAAACCATGTCCACGCAGTACCCACCGATCGTGAACGTCTCCGACGCCCCGGAGAACCGCCGGCGCGGCGGCGACCTGCGCGCCATGCTCACCCCGACCACCTGCGGCGCCACCAGCGGGTTCATGGGGCTGGCCATCGTGCAGCCGGGCGAGCGGATCGGCGAGCACTACCACCCGTACTCCGAGGAGTTCGTCTTCGTCGTCGCCGGCGACCTGGAGGTGGACCTGGACGACGAGACCCGGATCCTCAAGCCCGAACAGGGGCTGATGATCCCGATCAACATGCGCCACCGGTTCCGCAACGTCGGCGACACCGTGGCCAAGATGGTCTTCCACCTCGGCCCGCTGGCACCGCGCCCCGAACTCGGCCACGTGGACACCGAGGAGACCGGGGCGGCGGTCAACGCCGGGCCGCCGGAACACGCCAAGGTGGCTTCGTGAGCCGCCGACGGGTCGCCGTCACCGGAATCGGCGTGGTCGCGCCCGGTGGGGTCGGGGTCCCGGCGTTCTGGGACCTCCTCACCGCCGGGCGGACGGCGACCCGCGGCATCACGCTCTTCGACCCCGCCGGGTTCCGCTCCCGGATCGCCGCCGAGTGCGACTTCGACCCGGCGGCCCACGGGCTCGGCCCGGAGGAGGTCCAACGGGCCGACCGTTACGTCCAGTTCGCGATGGTGGCGGCGGACGAGGCGATCAGCGACGCCGGACTCGACCTGGCCGCCGAGGACCCGTGGCGGATCGGCGTCTCGCTCGGCACCGCCGTCGGCGGAACCACCCGGCTGGAGCACGACTACGCCCTGGTCAGCGCCGGCGGCGCCCGCTGGGACGTCGACCACCGGCTGGCCGAACCGCAGCTGCACCGGGCCTTCGCCCCCAGCACGCTCGCTTCGGCGGTCGCCGAGCGGACCGGCGCCCACGGACCGGTGCAGACCGTCTCCACCGGGTGCACCTCCGGCCTGGACGCGATCGGCTACGCCTTCCAGACGGTCGAGGACGGCCGGGCCGACATCTGCATCACCGGGGCCTCGGACTCGCCGATCTCGCCGATCACCGTCGCCTGCTTCGACGCCATCAAGGCCACCAGCGAACGCAACGACGACCCGGCACACGCCTCCCGGCCGTTCGACGCCCACCGGGACGGCTTCGTGCTCGGCGAGGGCGGCGCCGTCCTGGTGCTGGAGGAACTGGAGCACGCCCGGCGGCGCGGCGCCCGGATCTACGGCGAGATCGGGGGCTTCGCGACCTTCGGCAACGCCTACCACATGACCGGCCTGACCCAGGAGGGGCTGGAGATGTCCCGGGCGATCGACCACGCGCTCGCCCACGCCCGGGTCGACCGCACCGAGGTCGACTACGTCAACGCGCACGGCTCGGGCACCAAGCAGAACGACCGGCACGAGACGGCGGCGGTGAAGCGCTCGCTCGGCGAGCACGCCTACCGGACGCCGATGAGCTCGATCAAGTCGATGGTCGGGCACTCGCTCGGCGCGATCGGCGCGATCGAGGTGGTCGCCTGCACCCTCGCACTGGACCGCGGCGTCGTGCCGCCGACCGCCAACTACGAGACACCCGACCCGGAGTGCGACCTGGACTACGTGCCGCGCACCGCCCGGGAGATCCCGCTGCGCCACATCCTCTCGGTCGGCAGCGGCTTCGGCGGATTCCAGTCCGCCGTCGTGCTCACGAGAACGGGGTGAGATCCATGACGTCACGTCAACAGGAACGCCGGGCGGTGATCACCGGCCTGGGTGTGGTGGCACCGAACGGCGTCGGGGCCGATGCCTTCTGGAAGGCCACCAGGCAGGGCGTGAGCGTCCTCGACCGGATATCGCGCGAGGGCTGTGCGGACCTCCCGCTGCGCGTCGCGGGCCAGGTGCGGGACTTCGACCCGCAGGCCGTCATCGACAGCCGCTACCTGGTGCAGACCGACCGGTTCACGCACTACGCGATGGCCGCCGCCGACCAGGCGGTGGCGGACGCCGGCTTCGTCGCCGATCCGGAACACCCCTACGCGGTGGGCGTGGTGACCGCGGCCGGCTCCGGCGGCGGCGAGTTCGGCCAGGGCGAGCTCCAGCAACTGTGGGGCAAGGGACCGCAGTTCGTCGGCCCCTACCAGTCCATCGCCTGGTTCTACGCGGCCAGCACCGGCCAGGTGTCGATCCGCGGCGGCTACAAGGGCCCGTGCGGGGTGGTGGCCAGCGACGAGGCCGGCGGACTGGACGCGATCGCGCACGCCGCCCGCTCCGTCGTGCACGGCACCGACGCGGTGGTGGTCGGCGCCGCCGAGGCCCCGCTCGCGCCGTACTCGATGGTCTGCCAGCTCGGCTACCCCGAACTGAGCCTGGCCGACCGGCCCGACCGGGCCTACCTGCCGTTCTCCCCCGACGCGGCCGGCTTCGCCCCCGCCGAGGGCGGCGCGATGCTGCTGCTGGAGGACGAGGCCACCGCCCGCCGGCGCGGGGCCGCCGTCCGGGCGTACGTCGCCGGGCACGGCGCCACCTTCACCGGTGCCTCCCGCTGGGCGGAGTCCCGCGAGGGCCTGGCGGCGGCGATCCGGATCGCCCTCGACCGGGCCAGGATCTCGCCGGAGGAGGTGGACGTGGTCTTCGCCGACGCCCTCGGCATCCCGGCCGCGGACCGCGCCGAGGCGCTCGCGCTGGCGGACGCGCTCGGCCCGTACGCCGAGCGGGTCCCGGTCACCGCCCCCAAGTCCGGTACCGGGCGGGCCTACTGCGGCGCACCGCCGCTGGACACGGTGGCCGCCGTGCTCGCCATGGAGGACGGCGTGCTGCCGCCCACCCCGAACGTCACCGAGGTCGCCCACGACCTGGCCCTGGTGACCGGCCGCGCCCGCCCGGCCGAACTGCGTACCGCCCTGGTGCTCAGCCGCGGGCTGATGGGCTCCAACGCGGCCCTGGTGCTGCGGCGCGGCGAACCGGACTGACCCCGCCGGTCCGCCCGCCCGCGGCCCGCCCCACGCTCCACCGCTCAACCACTGGCTCGCTACGAAGGGACACCTCGTGAGCAACACCCTCAACTATCCAGAACTCGCGGAACTCATCCGGGCCCGGGCCGGCGTCGAGATCGACCCGGTCGAACTGGAGCGGCCCGGAGCCGACTTCGACGAGTTCGGCGTGGACTCCCTCGGCCTGCTCGGCGTCGTCGGCGAGCTGGAGAACCGGCACGGAGTCAAGGTCACCAACGGCGCCGAGTCGGCCAGGACCCCGGCCGAGTTCCTGGCCCTGGTGAACTCCGCCGTGACCGCGAAGGCGGGTGCCTGAGATGCCCGGACACACGGACAACGAGATCGTCATCGAGGCCCCGCTCGACCTGGTCTGGGAGATCACCAACGATCTGGAGAACTGGCCGCAGCTGTTCAGCGAGTACGCCTCGGTGGAGGTGCTGGAGCGCGACGGCGAGCGGGTCACCTTCCGGCTGACCATGCACCCGGACGACGACGGCAAGGTCTGGAGCTGGGTCTCCGAGCGCACCACCGACCGCCCCTCGCTCGAGGTGCGGGCCCGGCGGGTCGAACCCGGCCCGTTCGAGTACATGGACATCCACTGGGAGTACTCCGAGGTGCCGTCCGGCACCCGGATGCGGTGGGTGCAGGACTTCGCGATGAAGCCCACCGCGCCCGTCGACGACGACGGCATGGTCAATCACATCAACCGCAACTCCCGGATCCAGCTGCAGCTGATCCGCGAGAAGGTCGAGAAGAAGGCCGCGGAGCTCTGAGCCATGACCTCCCCCACGACCGAGAACCGGGCCACCGGGATCCACCGCGCCCTGATCGTCGCCCGGATGAAGCCCGACGCGGCCACCGGCATCGCCGAGGTCTTCGCCGACTCCGACAACCGGGGTGAACTCCCCCATCTGATCGGCGTCACCGGGCGCAGCCTGTTCCAGTTCGGCGACGTGTACCTGCACCTGATCGAGGCGGACCGGCCGCCCGGGCCTGCCGTCGCCCAGGTGGTCGGCCACCCCGAGTTCCGGGCCGTCAGCGACGCGCTGACCAGCTATGTCCAGGCGTACGACCCGGCCACCTGGCGGGGGCCGAAGGACGCGATGGCGCGCGAGTTCTACCGCTGGGAGCGCCGCGGCTGAGCGCGCACCGGTGACACGACGAGCGGACACCCCGCGGGCCTCGGGCCCCGGGGTGTCCGCTCGTGCGGGCGGGTCGTACGCCGGCGCCGGGGCGTCAGTGCGCCCCGGCGGGCTGCGCTGTCATCGCGGCGAGCACGGCGCGCCAGTCCTCGCCGGGCTCCGGGGTCAGCGGCCCGGCGAGTGCGTCGGCCCGGTAGGACCAGGGGCGCAGCAGCTCCGCCTCGGCGGCCGGGCCGTGCGCGACGGTGCTCGACGAGCCGAGCAGCCGCACCAGTTCGGCGGCGAAGTCGGCCCAGGAGACGTGGCCGGTGACGGCGTTGACGATCCGGCCGGGGGCGAGGCCGAGGCCGGCCGTCACCGCCCGGGCCAGCGCGGCGGAGTGCACCCAGCTCGCCCCGGCCCACCCGGCCGAGGGCTCCGGCAGCAGGATCGGGCGGCCGGCCAGCGCGGCCTGGTAGAGCGCGCCGGTGGCGCCCCAGCGGAGCTGGTCGCGCAGCCGCCGGTGCGGGCCCCAGACGATCGGCGAGCGGACCACCGCGACCGGGCCGGAGGCCGACGGGGCGGCGTCCAGCAGGATCCGCTCGCAGTCGAGCTTGGCCTGCCCGTACGCGGTGAGCGGTCCGGCCGAGGGGCCGCCCTCGGCGACCTCCCCGGGTGCCGGGCGGCCGTAGGCGTCGATGCTGCTGACGAAGACGAATCCACCGGTGCCGCGCCAGCCCTCGACCAGGGTCCGCATCGCGGCGAGGTCGACGGCGTGCTCGGTGAAGGTGCAGGCGGCGTGGATCACGGTCTCCGCACCCTCCGCGGCCCGGCGCAGGCTGTCCAGGTCGGCGAGGTCCCCCTCGGCGACCTCCACCCCGGCGCCGGCCACCAGATGGGCCGACTCGGGGCGGACCAGGGCGCGCACGGGGCGGCCCTGGGCGACAAGTTCCTGGAGCAGGGCGGCGCCGACACCGCCGCTGGCGCCGGTCAGCAGCACCGTCCCGGCCCGGGCGGCCGGGACGGCGGCGGTGCCGGCGGCGGTGCGGCGGGCGCCACCGCGTTCGGCCGCGCGTTCTGCGGCGCGTTCGGCCAGCAGGGCGGCCAGGGCCCGGGGGGTCCGCCGCTCCAGCACGTCCAGGCCGGTCAGCGGCAGGCCGAGGCGCGCGCGGAGCCGCTCCGCCAGTTGCACGGCGACCAGGGAATGGCCGCCCAGGCCGAAGAAGTCGCCCTCGGCGGGCGGCCGGGCGCCGAGCAGTTCGGCGAAGACGTCGCGCACGGTGTCCAGGTGGGCGGCGGGCGCGCCGGGGAGCCGGGCCGGGTCGAGGGCGCCGTCGGAGCGGCGCGGGATGCGGTCCAGCAGGGTGACGGCGTGCGGGAGCGCGTCGGGGTCCGCGAGCCGGCGGCGGAGGGCGGCGCGCAGTTCGGCGCCGCTGGGGGCGACCGGGCCGCGGACGGTCGCGTAGGCGAGGGCGGGACCGTGCTCGGCGAGGTGCAGGGCGGCGTCGGCGACCCGGGGGTCCGCGAGCAGGGCGGCGACGGCGGGATGCCGGTCGGGGTGGTCCACCGGCCCGGTCGCACCGGGGAGTTCGCCCGCGAGCCGCTCGTCCGGATGCCGCTCGTCCACGAGCCGCTCGACCGGACGCCGCTCGTCCACGAGCCGCTCGCCGGGGAGGCGGGACAGCGGGCGGTCGGCGTCGGTGGCGACGGCTGCCAGCAGTTCGGCGAAAGCGGTGTGCAGCCGACCGGCGGTGGCCCCGTCCAGGGCGGCCGGGTCGTGCTGGAGCAGGCAGCGCGGCTCCGGACCGTCCTCGACCAGCAGGGTCAGGCCGAACTTGGCGAGCCCGAGGTCGACCTCCACCGCCTCGGCGGTGAGGCCCGGCAGCGCCAGCGGCTCGGCCGGGTGGACCAGGTCGCAGCTCACGGCGAGCAGCGGGGTGCCGTCGGCGCCGCGGGCGGCGGCACCGAGGCGTTCGACGACCAGGTCGAAGGGCACCTCGTGGTGCTCCTGGGCGTCCAGCAGGGCGGTGCGGACGACGGCCAGCAGTTCGGTGAAGGCCGGGTCGCCGTCCGGCTCGGGCAGCCGGGCGCGGACCGGCAGGGTGTTGACCTGGAGGCCGATCAGCCGCCGCAGTTCGGGCCGGGCTCGGTGGCCGCCGGCGCAGCCGAGCACCAGGTCGGAGCCACCGGTGGCGGCGCGCAGGGCCGCGAAGGCGGCGGCCAGGACGACGGTGAACACGGTCGCGCCGTGCCGGGCGCCGAGCCGGCGCAGTCCGTCCACGGTGTCGGCGGTGAGCGGTGCGCTGTGCAGGACGGCGCGGCGCTCGGGGGTGCCGGGCGGGACGGGGCGCAGCAGCGGGAGCGGCCCGGCACCGGCGAGCCCGGCGGCCCGGGCGGCGGCCGCGGCGGCGAGCCGGTCGTCGCGCTCGCGCTCCCAGCGGGCGTAGTCGGCGTACTGGATCCCGGGTTCGGGCAGGTCGACGGGGCCGCCCCCGGCCGCGGCCGCGTACAGCGCGCCGAGTTCCTCGGCGAGGACGGGCAGCGATCCCCCGTCGACGGCGATGTGATGGATCGTCAAGAGCAGGGTGTGGTCGTCCGGGGCGTGCCGCAGGAGCAGCGCGCGCAGGACGGGGCCGGTGGCGAGGTCGAACGGGCGGGCCGCCTCGTCGCGCAGCAGGGCGGCGGCGTCCTCGGGGGCCGCGTCCCGGACCGGGAGCGGGACCGCGGCGGGCGGCGCGGGCTCCTGGTGCGGCCGGTCGTCCTGGTGGCCGTAGCGGGTGCGCAGGACGTGGTGGCGGGCGGTGAGGCCGGTCAGGGCGGCGGCGAGGGCGTCCCGGTCCAGCGGGCCGCGCAGCCGGGTGGCGAGCGGGACGTGGTAGCGGGGGCCGCCCTGGCCGAGGCGGTCCATCAGCCACATCCGCTGCTGGGCGTGGGAGAGCGGGGCCGGGCCGGGGGCGGTGGCGCGCCGGACCGGGCCGGCGGCCGGGGTGCCTGGCGCGGGCTTCCCGGCGCGGCTCCGGGCGCGGCGGAGCAGTTCGGCCTGGTCGATCGGGGCGGTCATCGGGCGGACTCCTGGGGGCGGGCGCCGGCGGTCACGAGGTCGGACCCGGCGGACCCCGCCGAATCGGCCGCGAGCAGGGCGCGTTCGATCAGGGCGGCCTGACCGGCCACGGTGGGCCGGCCCAGGAAGTCGCCGAGCGGCAGCTCGACACCCAGGTCCTCGCGGAGGTCGTCGACCACCCACATGGCGAGCAGCGAGTGGCCGCCCAGGGCGAAGAACTCGGCTTCTGGGGTCGTCACTTCGGTCTCCAGGGCGCGCGACCAGGCGGCCGCGACGACCTGCTCGATCGGGCCGAGAGCCGCGGGGCCGGTGACGGGGCCAGCGGTCCCGGCGCTGGTGGCAGTCCCGGCCGGCTCCTCCTCGGCGGCCAGCGCGCGGCGGTCGACCTTGCCGCTGCCGGTGAGCGGGAGGGTGTCCAGCACCGTCCAGGCGGTCGGCACCAGATGGGCCGGAAGGCGCTCGGCGAGCTGTCGGCGCAGCGACTCCGGCGTCGGGCGGGCGCCCTCGGCGGCGACCAGGAAGGCGGTCAGCGCGGCGTCCTCGCGCCCCGCGCGGCGGACCACCACGGCGGCCTCGGCGACCTCGGGCAGGCGGCGCAGCGCGTGCTCGACCTCGCCGGGCTCGATCCGGTAGCCGCGCACCTTCACCTGGTCGTCCAGCCGGCCGTGGAAGTCGAGGGTGCCGTCCGGGCGCCGGGACACCAGGTCGCCGGTGCCGTACGCCCGGCCCAGGCCGGGGAGTTCGACGAAGCGCTCGGCCGTCAGATCGGGCCGGCCGAGGTAGCCGAGCGCCAGCCGTCCGGTCAGCCAGAGTTCGCCGCGGGTGCCGTCCGGGACGGGTCGGCGGTCCCGGTCGAGGACGGCGGCGCCGGTGCCGCCGAACGGACGGCCGATCGGCACCGGGCCCGCGCAGTCGGCGGGCCGGACCCGGTGCAGGGTGGCGAAGGTGGTGGCCTCGGTCGGGCCGTAGCCGTTGACCAGTTCGAGCCACGGGTAGGCCCGCAGCACGGCGCCGGCGTGCTCGGCCGCGAGCGCCTCGCCGCCGACGACGACGTGCCGCAGCACGCCGAAGATCCGTGAGCCGCGCGCGGCGAGCTGGTGGAACAGGGCGGTCGCGAGCACGGCGTGGGTGACGCCGAACCGCTCGACGTCACGGGCGAGTTCCTCCGCGCTCGGGCGGTCGGCGGTCGGCACGGCGAGCGCGGCACCGTTGGCCAGCGGGCCCCAGAGTTCCAGGGTGGAGAGGTCGAAACCGGCGGAGGTCCGGACCAGCATCCGGTCGCCGGGACGCAGCACGACCCCGTCGGCGGCGGTGACCAGCTCGGTGACGGCGTGGTGCGGCACCAGCACGCCCTTGGGCCGCCCGGTGGAGCCGGAGGTGAAGTACACGATCGCGGCGGCGTCCGGGTCGGGGTCGACCGGAGCGGGCCCGTGCTCGTCGTCGCCGGTCCCGGCGGGGCCGGTCTCGGTGAGCGCCAGCGAGCGGTCCTCGGTCAGATCGAGTTCGGCCAGCAGCGCCTTGTCGCCGAGGGTGAGCCGGACGGCCGCGTCGTCGAGCATCGCGGTGAGGCGCGCGGCCGGGTACGCCGGGTCGAGCGGCAGCACATGGCCGCCGGCCCACCAGACGGCGAGGTGGGCCACGGCGATCCGGCTGCCGCGGGCGCAGAGCACGCCGACGGCGCTGCCGGGGGCGACTCCGCGGGCGGTCAGCTCGGCGGCCAACCGCCTTGCGTTCTCGACGAGTTCGCGGTAGGTCAGGGTGGTGGTGCCGTCGGTGACGGCGAGCGCCTCGGGGTGCTCGGCGGCCTGCCGGGCGACCAGCGCCGGGACGGTGGCGGCGGCAGTGGTCGGAGCGACGGCGGCCGGAGCAGTGGTGGAGCGGGAGGGAGTCATCGGAGGTCAGCCTTCCGGGCGCCCCGGCGGTGGGCCGGGGCGCCGTGCGACGGTGGGCGGGCGGGAGGGGGCGGCCGGTCAGTCCGTGACGGCGCCCGGACGGCGCTCGTCGACCAGCCGGGCCACCGCGCGCAGATCGGGCTGGCGCAGCAGCGACGGGGCCCGCAGCCGGACCTCGAACTCCTCCTCCAGCGCGGCGAGCAGTCGCGCGGCGGTGACCGAAGTCCCTCCCGCGTCCAGGAAGTTGTCCGAGGGGCCGAGGTCGGTCCGGCCGAGCAGCCCGGCGCAGATCCGGAGCAGCGTCCGCTCGGTCGGCGTGGCGGCGGCGTCGGCCCCGGCCCCGGCGGGGCGCGCGGCACCCTGCTGGGCCTCGGCCTCCTCGGCCTTGAGCAGCGCGGCCCGGTCGATCTTGCCGTTGGCGTCCAGCGGGAAGCCGTCGACCAGCCGCAGGGCGCTCGGCACCGCCTGCTCGGGCAGCCAGGGCCGCACCGCCGCCAGCAGTTCGGCGCCGTCCACCGGGGTGCCCCCGGTCACGGGCTGGGCGAAGGCGATCAGCTGTGCGCCGCCCACCTGGGCCGGGCGGGCGACCACGGCGGCGCGCCGCACCCGGGGGTCGCGCTCCAGGGCGGCCTCGACCTCGGCCGGTTCGATCCGCACTCCGCTGACCTTGACCTGGTCGTCCAGCCGGCCGAGGAACTCCAGCACGCCGTCGGCGCGCATCAGCACCCGGTCGCCGGTGCGGTAGACCCGGTCGGTGCCCTCGAGGTCGTCGGGCGCGGAGACGAAGCGCTCGGCGGTCAGTCCCTCGTCGAGGTAGCCGATGGCCAGGCCCTGGCCGCCGATCCGCAGTTCACCGGCCTCGCCGCGCGGCAGCGCGCGGCCGTTCTCGTCGGTGACCAGGACGATCGCGCCGGGGACGGGCCGGCCGATCGGCGGCGCGCCGGTGCCGTGCCCGGCGCCCGGCACCATGCTGTGCACGGTGGTGGTGACGGTCGCCTCGGCCGGTCCGTAGGCGTTGTGGACGGTCGCGGTGACGTCCGGACCGGGGGTGCGGCGCAGCCGGTCGCCGCCGACGGTGAGGTGGCGCAGCGGCAGGTCGGCGGGCCAGGGCCGGTCGAGCACCGGCTCGGCGAGCGGGGTGGGCAGCACACCGACGGTGATGCCGGCGGTGCGCCACCAGTCGGTGAGCGCGACCGGGTCCCAGCGGACGGCCTCGGGGGCGACGCAGAGCGCCGCGCCGGAGGTGAGGCCGGCCCACAGCTCCATCAGGTGCGGGTCGAAGGCGACGCCGATGAGCAGGCTGTGCCGGTCGCCCGGGCCGAGGCCGGTCAGTTCGCGGTACCAGGTGAGCAGCGCACCGAGCGCGGTCTGCCCGACCGCGACGGCCTTCGGCAGGCCGGTGGAGCCGGAGGTGAGCACGGTGTACTGGGTGCCCCTGGGAGCGCGGACGGCCTCCGCGCCGTCGCTCTCCCCGGCGAAGGCGGCCACGATCCCGGTCGCGCCCGGAGCGGTGACCGGGTGGTGCCGGCCGTCCCGGTGGGCGGGCGGGAGCAGCGCCGGGTCCCCGATGAGGCAGGCGGGGCGCAGCTGTTCGGCGACGGCGCGGAGCCGGCGCTCGCCGGGACGCGGGCCGAGCGGCAGGTGGACGGCGCCGAGCCGGGCGACGGCCAGGGTGGCGGCGACCAGGGCGGCGGAGTGGTCGAGGCAGAGGCCGACCAGGTCGCCGGGGCGGACCCTTCCGGCCAGCTGCCCGGCGATCCCGTCGGCGAGACGGTCGAGTTCGGCGTAGCTCAGGGTGAGTCCGCCGTCGATCAGCGCGGGCGCGTTCGGGGTGCGGCGGGCCCAGCTGGTGAAGAGGTCGAGCACGGCGCCGTCGCGGTGCGGGCGGCCGTAGGCGACGGAGAGGCCGGGCAGAAGGCCGGGCAGGGGCCGGTCCTGGATGGTGGTCATGACGGGGTCCTCCGGACGTCGGTGGATGGTCGGTACGGGTCAGCCCAGGCCCATGGCCCGGGCCACGATCACCTTCTGGACCTCGGAGGTCCCTTCGATGATGGTGGTCATCCGGACGTAGCGGTAGAGGTACTCCAGCGGATGGCCGCGCACCCAGCCCGTGGCACCGTGCACCTGGAGGGCGCGGTCGACGGCCCGGACGGCGGTCTCGGAGGAGGTCAGCTTGGCGAGCGCGGCGTTCTCGGGCGCCTCGGTGCCCTCGTCGACGAGCCGGGCGCAGGCGAGGGTCAGCAGCTTGGCGGCCTCGACCTCGGCGCGGGTACGCACCAGGTGGTCCTGGATGTGCTGGTAGTCGCCGATCGGCTGTCCGAAGGCCTGCCGCTCGCGGGCGTACTCGACACCGAGCCGCAGCGCGTACTCGGCGATGCCGTCGCACATCGCGGCGACCACCAGCCGGCCCCGGGAGAGGCTGTCCATGGCGAGGCCGGTGGCGGCGCCGATGCCGTCCTCGCCGCCGATCACCGCGGCGGCCGGGGCGTGCAGCCGGTCGAGCACCAGCTCGAACAGCGGCTCCCCGGACATGCCTTCGTAGCGCTGGCCGATGCGCAGCCCGGGGTGGTCCATCGGCAGGACGAAGGCGGTGGCGCCGGCGGTCGGCCCGGCGCCGTCGCCGAGATCGGTGGCGGCGACCACGAGCGCGAGGTCGGCGCGGTCGGCGTTGCTGACGAAGGTCTTGCGACCGTTCAGCAGCCAGCCGTCGCCGTCGCGGACGGCGGTGGTGGTGAGCCGGAACGCGTCGGACCCGGCCTGGGGTTCGGTGAGTGCCAGGCAGCGGGTGCGCTCGCCGCGGACCAGCGGGACGAGGTGGCGCTCGATCTGCTCGGGCGTGCCGTGCCGCAGCAGCGGGCTGGGCCCGTCGGAGCCGGCCAGCGCGTAGGGGGCGAGCGGGCAGCCGCTGCGCCCGGCGGCGTGGTGGAGCAGCACGACGGCGGTGAACGGCATGCCGGAGCCGCCGAGTTCCTCCGGGTAGTCGCCGGCGTAGAAGCCGAGGGCGGCGGAGCGCTTGCGGACGTAGGCCCGCAGGTCGGCCGGCGGCTGTTCGGCGGACTCCGCCAACTCAGCGGCGAGCGGCTCGAGTTCGCGGCGCACGAAGCTCTCGAAGGCGGCCACGAGTTCGCGGTGCTCGCCCTCCAGCACGGCGGAGGGCGCGGACAGGCCGGTGCTGTTGGCCGGTCGTACAGCGGGGCGGGCGGCGGCGGGCCCGGGGGCGGTGAGGGTCACTGCTGGGCTCCGGTGAGGGCGCGGGCCTGGTCGGCCAGGACGGGGTGCTGGAAGAGGGTGCGCAGCGGGGGCCGGTTGCCGAGGTGCGGCTCCAGCCAGGCGGCGAGCCGGGCGGCGAGCAGCGAGTGGCCGCCGACCTCGAAGAAGTGCGAGTCCGGGGCGAACCGGTCGTGGCCGAGCACCTCCCGCCAGGCCTCGGCGATCAGCAGCTGGGCGGGGTCGGTGAAGGCCGACGGGGCGGTCTCCGACGGGGCGGCGGCGGGTGCCTCGGCGGCCAGCCGGGCGAGGGCCGCCCGGTCGGGCTTGCCACCGGGCAGCAGCGGCATGGCGTCCAGCGCGGTCCAGCTCGCCGGGACGAGACCGGCGGGCAGCCGGCGGGCCAGGGCCGCGTGCAGGGCGGCCTGGTCGGGCTGCGGGCCGCCGTCGAGGAAGCCGAGCAGGCGCGGTCCGGCGCTGTCGTCCCGGTGCAGCAGGACGGCGCAGGAGCGGCCGCCGAGTTCGGCGGAGGCGGCGGCCTCGATCTCCTCCAGCTCGATCCGGAAGCCGCGCAGCTTGACCTGGTTGTCCTGGCGGCCGAGGAAGCGCAGCCGTCCGTCGAGGTCGCGGTAGCCGCGGTCACCGGTGCGGTAGACGCGCTCGCCGCCGAGGGCCGGGACGACCGGGAAGCGGGCCCCGGTCACCTCCGGCAGGCCGAGGTAGCCGTCGGCCAGGGCCGCTCCCCCGACGGCGAGTTCGCCGACCGCTCCGGCCGGCAGCGGCTGGCCGCCGGTGTCCAGGACGTGCATCCGGACGCCGGGGAGTTCGGTGCCGAGCGGGATCTCGGCGGTGTCGTCGAAGCCCTCGGCGGCGGTACCGCCGACGGACGCGCCGTCGGCATCGGTACGGTCGGCGACGGCAGCCGGGGCCAGGTCGGCCGCGGTCAGCTCGTGCACGGTGGAGGTGACGGTGGCCTCGGTGACGCCGTAGGCGTTGAGGACGGTGACGGCGGTGCCGTCGGTCAGCCCGCGCAGCGCCCGGGCCGGCAGCCGCTCGCCGCCGAGGACGAGCAGGCGCGGCGCCCAGCGGCCGTCCGCCAGCGCGTCGCGCAGGTCCTCGCGGACGGCGAGCGCGTAGCTGGTCGGCAGATTGGCGACGGTGACGCCGCGGGCAGCCAGCACGGCGACCAGTTCGGGCCCGGTCGGGACCTCGCGCTGCGGCAGCACCAGGGCGGCGCCGGCCACCAGCGAGGGCAGCACCTCCTCGAGCGCCACGTCGAAGGACGGCCGGGCGAACAGCAGCACCCGGTCGGCCGGGCCCAGGCCGTAACGGGCGGTCACCGCGGTCAGGTACCGGGCCAGCGCGGTGCGGCCGACCAGGACCGGCTTGGGCACACCGGTCGAGCCGGAGGTGTGGATCACGTAGGCGGCGCCGTCGAGCACGGCGGCCGGGCGGGCCGCGGGGAAGGCCGGGCCGTCCAGCAGGGCCGGGACGGTGTCGGCGGGCAGCGCGAGGGCGCTCTGCCGGGTGGCCAGCACCAGGGCCGGGGCGAGCCGCTCCAGCAGCAGGGCCAGCCTGGCCTGCGGGTCCTCGGCGGAGAGCGGGGCGTGCACCGCGCCGAGGCGCAGGCAGGCGAGCAGGGCGACGACGCTGTCGACGCCGCGCGGCAGCACGGTGGCGACCGGCTGCCCGGGGGTCACCCCCGCGGCGCGCAGGCGCTCGACCAGCTCGCCGACCCGGCGGTCGAGGTCGCCGTAGCTCAGCCGCTCGGAACCGGCGAGCAGGGCGAGCGCGCTCGGGTCGTGGACGGCGACCGGGTCGAGACCGGCCGGCTCGGGCAGCGCGGCGGGGGTGGTGTCCCCGTCCGTCGCGGTGCCGGTCGTGGCGGGCGCCACCGCGAGGTCGGCGAGCAGGGCGTCCGGGCCGTCGAGGTAGCCGCGCAGCAGGTCGAGCAACCGCTCGGAGAGCAGGGTGGCGATCCTCTCGCCGAACAGGTCGGCGTCGTAGTCCCAGACCAGGGTCATCCCGGCCGCGCCGTGCTTCTCGCCGACCACCCGGCGGTCGTCGGGCAGCAGGACGAGGTCGAGGTCGAAGCGGGTGGTACCGGTGTTGAAGCCCTCGTAGAGCGAGACCTCGAGGCCGGGCGCCTGCACATCGGGCAGCGGCGCGTCGTGCGCGCTGAACATCACGCTGAACAGCGGGTTGTCCGCACCGGTGGTGTGCCGGCCGAGCGCGCGGGTCAGCTCCTGGACCGGCACGTCCTGGTGGGGCAGCGCACGGAACAGCACATCGGTCACCTCGTCCACCGCGTCGGTGCCGGGCGCGGCAGGGTCCAGTCGCAGGCGCAGCGGCACGGTGTTGACGAACATCCCGACGGTGCCCTCGAAGCCGGGCGGCCGGTTGCCGACGGCGGTGCCGACCATCAGTTCCCGGTGGCCGCTGTGCCGGCGCAGCAGTTCGGCGAAGAGGGTGAGCAGGGTGGAGAACGGGGTGTGGCCGTCGGCCTTGGCCCGCTCGCGCAGCCGCTCGGCGAGATCGGCGCCGATCGACTGGCGCAGCTGGCCGCCGCGGTGGCGGCGGCGGGCGCCGGGACGGGCCAGGCCCGGCAGCGCGAGGTCGAGCGGGGCGTCCGCCAACTCCTGCTTCCAGAAGGCGAGTCCACGTTCGCGGCCGGCCTCCCGGACGGCCTCGGCGGCGTGCACGTGCTCCTCGTAGGAGGGCGCGGCGGGAAGCGTGACCGTGTCGGCCTCGCCGAGGACGTGGGCGCGGTACACGGTGAAGAGGTCGCGCAGCAGGATCGCGAACGAGTGGCCGTCGTGGACGAGGTGGTGCTCGACGTGGATCAGTCGGTGGTGGTCGTCGCCGATCCGGACCAGGTGCCAGCGCAGCAGCGGGGCGTCGGTGGTGTCCAGCGGCTCCTCGGCCTCCGCCGCCAGCAGGGTACGGAACGCGGCCTCGGGGTCGGCCTCGGCGCTCAGGTCGCTGGTGCGCAGCCGCGGCTCGGTCCGGGCGCCGACCCGCTGGAGCGGCAACCCCTCGGCGCGGGGGACCAGTTCGAGCCGCAGGCCGGGGTGGTGGGCGAGCACGGCGGTGAGGCCGGCCCGGAGCGCGTCGGTGTCGAGCGGCCCCCAGAGATCGAGGGCGGCGGTGAAGTTGTAGGCACGACTGCCGGGCTGCATCTGCTCGTGCAGCCAGACGATCTCCTGCGAGGAGGAGAGTACGAACATGGGCAACTCCCTGGTTGTGTCGGGTTGTTGATTCGGTTCGACAGCTCGGGGCGGGCACTGTGGGGCCTGCCCCGGGCCGGGACCCGCCGGGGGTGGTGGCGGGCCCGGCGGAACGGGTCGGGGTCGGTCGACGCGGGTCGACGCGGGTCGGGGTGGGTCGGGGTGGGTCGGGGTGGTCGTGGCGGACCGGCCGGCCGGCGGGTGCGGCGGTCGGCGAGCGGAGCGGTCCGGGGGATCGGGACGGTGGTGGATCGGGACCGCGGCGACTCGGGGCGGCGGCGGCTCGGGACCGTGGCGGCTCGGGACCGCGGCGGGGCCGGGACGGCGGAACGGCCCGGCGGGTCAGGCCCCGGTGCCGAGGTGGTGGCGCAGGGTCGCGAGCAGCACCGCGAAGGCGGCCTCCGCCGCGGCGTCCGGGTAACGCTCGCGGTCCCAGGCCAGCCGGACCAGGAGGTCCTCGCCGTGCGAGGCGGACACCGCGATCGGTGCGGCGAGCGGACGGCCCGCGAGGTGCACCTCGCGCCCGGCGACCCCGCCGAGCAGCAGGGGCGGTCGGCGGTGCAGGTCCTCGAAGGTGAGCAGCCCGTCGAGCGCGCCGGACCAGCTCGCCCCGGCGGACCGGGCGGCGCGCACCACCTCGTCGTACGGGGTGTCCGCGTGGTCGAGGTCGTCCCACCAGTCGGCGCCGAGCGCGTCGAGCGGACGGGGCGGGCCGGGCGGCGCGGGGTGGACCAGGGTGTTCAGGAAGCAGCCGAGCACCGGTGCGGTGTCGGCCGGGCGGCCGCCCCACGGGTAACCCAGCGCGAGCACCCGGTCGCCGCCGTCGAGCCGGTGCGCCGCGGCGGCGACGGCGTCCAGCAGTGCCGGGAAGACACCGCTCCGGGCGGCGCCGGTCACGGCGGGCAGCCGGTCCACGGCCATGCCGGTCGACCGGGCCGGACCGGCCGGTCCGGCGGCATCCGGGGCGTCGGCGAGAGCGCCGAGCCGGGCTGCCCAGTGCCGCTGGGCAGCCTCGCCGGCCGCCCGCGCCTCGGCGTCCAACTGCCCCTCCACCGCCGCCCGGTAGGCCTCGACGGCCTCGGCCTGCGCGGCGTCCGGGGCAGTCTCGCCCTCGTCCGGTTCGGCGTAGGCGGCGCCGAGCCCCTCGGTGACCAGGCCGAGCGACTGCTCGTCGCAGGCGGCGTGGTCCAGGGCGACGGCGAGCAGTTCCTCCTCGTCCTGCGGTCCGGCCGCCAGCAGCAGCCGCAGCGCCGGTCCGTCGGTCGGCCAGTCCAGCAGCGCCCGCAGCAGCGCCGCCCGGGCGGGCCCGTCCGGCAGCCCGGCACCGGCGGCCCCGTCGACGGCGGTTGCGCCGATCCCGGCTCCGGGGGCGGCGACGGCTCCGGGGGCGGCCGGACCGGACGGGTCCACCGGCACCCGGGCCACCTCGACCGAGGGCTCGCCGAGCCGCAGCACCGGCGTACCGCGCAGCACCGTGAACCCGCCGCACAGCGCCGGGTGCCGGCGGGCCAGCCGAAGCGCGGCGCGGCGCAACCGGGGCAGGTCGACGGTCCCCCGGGGGAAGGCGAAGAACAGCGGGACGATGTCCGTCCGGGCCAGCCGGTCGCGGTGGCGGGTGATCAGGAAGCGGCGCTGGGCGCCGGTGAGCGGGAGCAGCGGTACCGGGTCGGGGCCGGTCCCGGCGGCGGAGGCGAGGGACCGGTAGCGGGTCAGGTAGGCGGCCGTGATGCTGGAGTGCACGGGAGGGTCTCCGCTTTCGGTTCGGGACATCGGTGGGTCGGCGTGGTTCCGGGCCCGGGCGGCGCGTTCAGCGGGCCCTTCCGGCGTCGGCGGCTTCGGCCGGGTCGCGCCCGGCGGCGCCACCGGCGGCCGGGTCCGCGTCCACGGCGGACCGCACGCCCGCGGTGGGCCGCACGCCCACCGTCGGACCGGTGACCGCGATCGGGGCCGTGGCCGCCGACGGAGCCGTGGCTCCGGCCGGGCCGGAACCCTCGGTCGGGGCGTCGTCCGCCGACGGCCCGGCGTCGGCTTTCCCTTCCTCCGCGGGCGCGGACGGCAGGTCCCGCATCCCCCGCAGCGACGAGAACAGCAGCGGCACCGGCACCACCAGGAAGCCCGCCGCGCAGAGCCAGAGCGCGGCGCGCGGACCGGCCTGCTCGGCGACGGCGCCGCCGAGCAGGGCACCGAGCGGCAGGGTGCCCCAGACCAGGAACCGCATGGTGGCGTTCATCCGGCCGAGCAGCCGGGGCGGGCACAGGCTCTGCCGGAAGCTCACCTGGGCGACGTTGTAGACCACCGCGCCGAACAGCACGGCCACCCCGCCGATCGCGAACAGCACCGCCCCCACGCCCCCGTCCGCGAGCGGCCAGAGCAGCGCGAACGGACCGGTGACCAGCGGGGCGAGCCAGATCAGCCGGGCCTGCCCGATCCGCGCGGCGAGCCGGCCCGCGCACAGCGCACCGGCGAGCCCGCCGACCGCCGAGGCCGACAGCAGCACCCCGATCGCGGCCGGGGAGAGGTCCAGCACCCGCACCCAGAAGACGGTCTGCACGGCCATCAGCACCGCGCTGAACAGGTTGGACGCCGCGGTGGTGGCGGCGATCACCCGCAGCAGCGGGTGGCCGAGCACGAACCGCAGGCCCTCGGCGACCTCGGCCCGCAGCGACCGCCCGGGCTCGGGCGCGGGCAGTCGCTCCTCGGCCCCGATCCGGGAGAGCAGGACCGCCGAGGCGAGGAAGCCGAACGCGTCGGCGACGATCGCCAGCGGGGCGCCGAGCAGCTGGACCAGTCCGCCGCCCAGACCGGGTCCGGCGATCTGCGCCGAGGACCGGACCGTCTCGATCGCCCCGTTCCCCGCCACCAGTCGGTCGCGCGGCAGCAGGACGGGGAGGAAGGACTGGTGGGCGACGTCGAAGAAGACCGTCGCCACCCCGGTGACCAGGGCCACCAGGTAGAGCTGGAGCAGGCTGAGCACGTCCAGCGCGGCGGCCAGCGGGATCGAGCCGACGGCGAGGCATCGCAGCACGTCGGCGCGGACCAGGACGGGCAGCTTGCGCATCCGGTCCAGCCAGGCGCCGGCGGGGAGGCCGACCAGGAGGAAGGCGGCGGTCTCGGCGGCGGTCAGCAGGCCGACCTGGAAGGGCGTGGCATCGAGTTCCACCACTGCCACCAGGGGCAGTGCGACCAGGGTGACCTGACTGCCCGCCTGCGCCGTGACGGCCCCCGAGAGCAGGAGGCGGAAGTCGCGGCGGGCCGACGGACCGGTACTGGGCAGGTGAGGCGTTTCGTTCATCAGTACGACCCTCGGTTACCGATTCGCTACAGGGCAACCGGCTGGCCGGATTCCGGCCCCCGCCCGAATCGGCCGGATACCGCCGCTCGCTCAGTCTTCCCTCACCTGCTCCTTATCCGACCGCGAGGGCCCGGAACGGGCGCCCGGGGGCGGGACCAGCGACGTCGCGCCGACCGGTCTTCCCGTTCGGGATGTCCAACCGAGTGTCCGCTATCCGGACCATGGATTTCAGCCAGCGGACAGCCGGCCTCAACTTGGCCGGAACCCGGGGAGTGCTGACTTTCCGTCACCTGGCGGTGGTGCGGCCGTGATATCGGCGCACGGAAGCGGCCCCCGGACCGGGGTCGGTCCGGGGGCCGCGGGGCCCGCTGAAGGGGGACGGGCTAGCCGAGGGCCGCGTCCGGGGTGCGGCCCGCCTGGGCCTGCTCGATCCGGGCGACCAGCATCGCGGCCAGCCTCCGGGTGCCCGCCGGGTCCACCGGACCGCCCTCGGTGGTGACGGTGGCGACCACCGTGCCGGCGCGCAGCACGATCGCCACACCGTCCCGGCCCGCGAGGTCGCCCTTGAACGCGCGACTCTCCGTCCCCAGCAGGCCGACGTCGGCCGGGCCGTACTTGCTCGCGTCGGCGTACGCGCCGTACGCCTCCTTGTACCGGTCCTGGGCCTGCGCCCGGCCGGGCAGGGTGTCGACGCCGAAGCGCACCACCACCTCGCCGGCGGCGAACCTGGCGCTGCCGCTCAGCGGCTTGCCCTTGCAGGGCGCGGCGGCCGTGCAGGTGGTGGCGTGGTCGGCGGTGTCGACCCGCCGCTTCTCCTCCTCCCAGCCGGTCATCGCCTTCTGGTCGGGCAGCAGCAGGGCGACCAGCGCGGAGTCGAGCAGGGCGGTGTCCGAGTCCGGACCGGTCGCCGGCTGCCCGGCCCCGCCGGTCCCACCCGCTCCAGCCGCTCCACCGCTCGAAGCGCCCCCGGTGGTCGTTCCGGCGGCCCCGGCCCCGGCACCGGCCGTACCGGCGGTCGAGCCGCCCGCCGCCGTCGCCCCGGGCGTGGCCGCGCCCGGACCGCTCGCCCCGGCCGCCGGGGTACCGCCGGCGGCGGCGCCACCGGCCGGGTCGCCCGACGGCGCGGCGGTCCCGGACCCGGCCGCCGCCGAGGGCGCACCGGTACCCCCGGTGGCCGCGTCGGCCGTCGCCCCGGGGGTCGCCGACGCGCCCGCCGTGCCCTTCGCCGCGTTCTCGGAGCTCGTCGAGCTCCCGGAACCGCAGGCGGCCAACGCCGCCAGCAGCGCACCCGTCGCCGCCGCGGCGGCCACCTTCCGACCGGCCGTGCCCATGTGCGCCCCTCTCGTGTCCGTGGCCCCTCAAGATAGACGCGGCCCCGCCCGACCGGTTCCCCGGGGCCCGCTGCCTCGGGGAACGGCCGCCACGCGCGGGGCAGGGCGGGGCGGACAGGGCACGGACTGTCTGGTCGGGCCAGGTCGGGTCGGGCCAGGTCAGGTCAGCCGAGACCGGCCGGGTCGCTCCCGGGGGCGCCCGGCGGCAGCGGCTCGATGCCCACCACCCGGCTGATCCTGGTCGGCTCGACCAGCACCACCACCCGCCGCTCCCCCGGGATGCCCCAGCCGTACCGCTCCACCCCGAGGTACGTCCGCGCCAGCCGGTCCATGTTCCGGACCGCCTCCTCGCCCTCCACGAACCGCACCGCCCGCCCCCGGATCTGCACCCGGTCGTACGGGTTCCCGGGGTCGGCGAGCGACAGACAGACCCGCGGGTCCCGCCGCAGATTGCGCTCCTTGACCCGCCCCACGGAGGTGTTGAACAGCACCAGGTCCCCCTCCGTCCCCACCCACATCGGGCTCACGTGCGGCGAGCCGTCGGCATTGACCGTGCCGACGTACCAGATGTGCCCCGCCTCGATCCGCTCACGGACGTCCTTCGAGATCTCGACCATGCGCCGAGTCTGCCCGTACGCCCCGGGCGCCACTCCCGCCCCTCGTACACGCACCTCACCCGGATCGCCCAGGGCACTCGGGTGAACACGCCCGGGACTCCACTCGAAGGGGTCACCCGCCGGGCCGGGGCTGCCGCCCTCCGGTGGCAGCGGGCGTCAGGGTGGTTGACGGTGAATCAGGCGCCCACTCCGCGAGTCCCCCGCCCGATGATGTGTCGGCGATCGCGGTACCGCGCCGGAAGGATCATCATCATGCGTTCCGCACGTACCCTGCTCGCCGGAGCAGCCGTCGCCGCCGCCCTCACCGTCGGTGCCCCGCTCGCCTACGCCGACGGCGCCGCCGACCAGGGCAAGAACCTCACCTGGCAGGAGAAGCAGGACAAGGCCGCCACCTCCGACGGCCAGAAGACCTGGGACGAGAAGCAGAACGGTTCCTCCGGCACCGACGCGAGCAAGGGCTCCGAGGGCAAGGCCCCGGAAGGCAAGGGTTCCGAGGGCAAGAGCTACGAGAGCAAGGGCGAGGAGAAGACCCCGCACGGCGGCGTGCACACCGGCGGCGGCGGCCTGGCGCTCTCCGGCGGCGGCCTCGCCTCCGGCGCGGTGCTGCTGCTCGGCGGCCTCGGGGCGGGCGCGATCGCCCTGCGCCGCGGCCGCCGCACCGCGGACGCCGCGATCTGACCGCGCGCCGTTCCCGCCGCCTCCCCGTCGTGGCCCGCGCCCGGTGCGCCGGCCACGGCGGGGGCGTGCGGGGCGGCGCTCCGCCGTGTCCGGCCCGCGGCGCCCCGAACGCGGGCCACTGAGAGGAGTACGAGCGACGATGGCCGGTCTGATCCCCGGTACGTCCCGGCTGCTGCGCGCGGGCATGGGCGCGGCCGCGGTCGGTCTGCTGCTGATCTACAACTCGGTGGACAGCGTCCCGGCCGACGACGCGGCCGCCGCCGGGGCCGCGCCGCCGGCCGCCGCCGCGTCCGCCGCACCGGGACCGGCGCCGGGGTCCCCGGCGGCCACCGGCCCCGGCGCCCCGGCCCCCACCGCACCCGCGGGGGCCGCCGCGACCGCCCCCGCCGCGCCGGTCAAGGCGGCGGCGCCGCTGAAGCGCTCCAAGCCGACCAGGCTCCGGATCCCGCAGCTCAACGTGGACGCTCCCTTCACCGAGCTCACCCTGAGCCCCGCCGGCCAGCTCAACGCCCCGCCCGCGGACGACAAGAACCTGGTCGGCTGGTACCGCGACGGCGTCACCCCCGGGGAGCGCGGCGCCGCCGTGGTCGCCGGACACGTCGACACCACCAAGGGCCCGGCGGTGTTCCTGCTGCTCAGCCTGATGCTGCCGGGCAACAAGGTGGAGGTCCGGCGGGCCGACGGCACGGTCGCGGTGTTCTCGGTGGACGCCGTCGAGACCTTCGCCAAGGACGCCTTCCCCGACCAGAAGGTCTACGGGAAGACGCCCGACGCCCAGCTCCGGCTGATCACCTGCGGCGGCACCTACGACAAGAAGCGCCGTGACTACCTGGACAACGTGGTGGTCTTCGCGCACCTGGAGTCCAGCCGCAAGGCCTGAGTCCCGCTCCACGACGCGAAGCGGAGCGACGCACGACGCGGCCGCCGGTCCCCCCTCGGAAGGGGACCGGCGGCCTCGTCGTTCCGGCAGGCCGGGTCAGCCGCGCACCACGGCCTCGAAGGCGTGCAGGTACGGGTTGACCGGGCACACCTCCCGGACCTCCAGCCCGGCCTCGGTCATCAGCCGGACCATGCTCGCCTCGGAGTGCTTGGCGCCGCCGACGTTGAGCATCAGCAGGAGGTCCATCGCGGTGGTGAAGCGCATCGAGGGGCTGTCGTCGACGAGGTTCTCGACCACCACGACCCGGGCGCCCGGGCGGGCCGCGGCGACCACGTTCGCCAGCGTGCGGCGGGTGCTCGCGTCGTCCCACTCCAGGATGTTCTTGATGATGTAGAGGTCCGCGACGACCGGGATCGCCTCCCGGCAGTCACCGGGGACCAGCCGGGCCCGGTCGGCGAACGCGCCGCCCTCGCGCAGCCGGGCGTCGGCGCCCGCGACCACCTTGGGCAGGTCCAGCAGGGTGCCGTGCAGCGACGGGTGCTTCTCCAGCAGGCTGGCGAGGACGTGGCCCTGGCCGCCGCCGATGTCGACCACCGCGTCGATCCCGGTGAGGTCGAGGTAGGCCGCGAAGTCGGCGGCGGACTGCCGGCTGGAGGTGGTCATCGCCTTGTCGAAGACCTTGGCGGACTCGCCCGCGTCGCTGTGCAGGTAGTCGAAGAACTCCTTGCCGAACAGCTCGGGGAAGACGTTGCGGCCGGAGCGCACCGCCTCGTCCAGCTTCGGCCAGGCCTCCCACGTCCACGGCTCGGTGCACCACAGGGAGATGTAGCGGAGGCTGTTCGGCGCGTCCTCTCGCAGCAGCCGGGACATGTCGGTGTGGGTGAAGCGGTCGCCGTCGAGCTCCTCGAAGATGCCGTAGCAGGTGAGGGCGCGCAGCAGGCGGCGCAGCTGGCGGGGCTCGGTGCCGAGCTCGGCGGCGAGGTCGGTGACGGGGGTGGGGGTGTCGCCGAGCTTGTCGGCGACACCGAGCCGGGCGGCCGCGCGGACGGCGGCGGCGCAGGCGGCGCCGAAGACGAGCTCCCGCAGGCGCATGGCTGCCTGCGGGGTGGTGGCGGCGGGTGCGGTGGTCATGGGGCCGGGTCTCTGCTTTCTGCGGGGGGACTTGGACTGGGCTCAGGAGGGCGGGGCGAGGGCGGGACGGGGCGAGGGCGGGGCGGGCTCGGGTCCGGTCAGCAGTGGCCGGCCGGCTCGGAGACCGCGCACTGGTTGCGGGCGAAGGAGTTGTCGGTGCCGGTGTCGCGGTCGGCGAGGTCGGCCGGCCCGTTACCGAGCACGAGGTTGTCGGCGACGGTGTTGCGGGCGTTGGCCACCCCGACCACGCTGTGGACGAGCACGATGCCGCCGGAGAACGGCGAGGCGCCGACGTTGTCGCGGACCTCGTTCTCCGTCACGGCGGTCTCCTCGGCCCCGGTGAGCACGATCCCGGCGCCCTGGATGTGGTCGAGCCGGGGGTTCGGCGGGCAGTAGCGGTTGTTGGCGACGACCTGGTTGCGGGTCACGGTGAGGGCGCCGGCCCGGGGCACGCCCTCGTCGCCGACGACGAACACCCCGCCGCAGTTGCCGTGGATCCGGTTCCGCTCGACGCTCAGGTCGCGCAGCCGCCGGACGGTGACGCCGACCCGGTTGTCGGTCAGCAGGTTGGCGCTGACCAGGGTGCCGTCCGCGGAGAGGGCGCCGCCCTCGCTGTCCACCGAGTTGGCGAGGAAGACGCCGGACTGGCCGTTCCGGGTGGACTCGTTGGCGGTGATCACGCCCCGGGTCGACTTCTCCTGGCTGATGCCCTGCTGGCCGTTGTCGTGCACGAAGGTGGCGCGCACGGTCAGCCCGGTGGTGCCGGAGGCGCTGATGCCGTTCTTGCGGAAGCCGGTGACGGCGAGCGCCTCGACGGTGACGCCGGCGAGCGGCCGCTCGTCGGTGCCGGCCACGCAGAGGCCGTGGCCGGCGGTCGCGCAGGCGGCGGCGCCGTCGGCGGCGGGCACCTCGGCCGGGAGCAGCACGCTGTCCCGGCCCGCGCCGCGCAGGGTGAGGCCGGGCGTGGTGATCCGGACGCTGCCCCGGTACTCGCCGGGGAGCAGCTGCACGGTGTCGCCCGGCAGAGCCGCGTCGACGGCCTGCTGGATCGATTCGCCGGGCCGGACCAGGTGCAGCTCGCCGGCGGCGCGGGCGGGCGCGGCGCCGACGGCGGTCAGCACGGTGGTCAGGGCGGTCGTGGCGGCGGCGGTGGCCGCGGCGAGGTGGTGGACCCGTCGCGTGGGCATGAGTGGTGACCTGCTTTCTGACGCGCCGACGCGGGGGCGCGCTCGCGGGGACGTCGGCACGATGACGCGGGGTGGTCGGGAGGTGACGGCCGGTGGGTGTCGGCCGAACCGACGCTAGGGGCGGGCGGAAGGCCCCGCCACCAGGGTTGGGCTGCCGGGCTGACGGGGCGTCGGCCGGTCGGGGCACCGGCCCGGCCTGCGGTGGTGCGCCGTGCGCGTGCCATGCTCGGAGCCATGAGCACCAGCACCGCCGCAGCCGCCGCCCCCGCGGCCGACACCGTCCCGGCCGGCACCACCACCGCCGGCCCTGCAGGTCCCCGCGACCCGGCGGTCCGCAACCCGATCGGCGCTCATGTGCCGGTGGCCGGCCGCGGACTGGCCGGCACCGGCCTCGCGTACGCCGGGCGGGTGGGCGCCGAGACGGTGCAGGTGTTCGTCGCGAACCCGCGCGGCTGGGCGACGCCGACCGGCAACCCGGCGCAGGACGCGGAGTTCCGCGCGGCCTGCGCGGAACGGGCGGTCCCCGCGTACGTGCACGCGCCGTACCTCATCAACTTCGGCTCGGACAACCCGCTGACCAGGGAGCGCTCGGCCGACTCGCTGCGCCACTCGCTGCGGCGCGGACACGCGATCGGCGCGCTCGGCGTGGTGCTGCACACCGGGTCGGCGGTCGGCTCCGCCCCGGGCGGCGGCTCCCGGCGGGCCGAGGCGATGGCCCAGGTCCGCGAGGACGTGCGGCGGCTGCTGGACGAACTCGACGCGCTCGGCGAGGACGCGCCGTGGCTGCTGCTGGAGCCCACGGCCGGCCAGGGCAGCTCGCTCTGCGCGCGGATGGAGGACCTTGCCGGGTACCTGGAGGCCCTGGACGGCCACCCGAAGGTCGGGGTCTGCCTGGACACCTGCCACGCCTTCGCGGCCGGTCACGACCTGGCGGCGCCGGGCGGCGTCCGGGCGACCCTGGACGCGCTGGTCGAGGCCGCCGGACCGGGCCGGCTGCGGCTGATCCACGCCAACGACTCCGAGGACGCGGTCGGCGCCCGCAAGGACCGGCACGCCAACATCGGCGCCGGCCTGATCGGCGCCGAACCGTTCCGCGAGCTCTTCGAGCACCCGGCCACGGCCGGCGTCCCCCTGATCGTGGAGACCCCGGACCGCAAGCACGGCGGCGAGGGCGCCGGCCACACCCTCGACATCACCGCCCTGAAGCGGCTCCGCTCCCGCGCCGCGGCACCGGCCCCCGCACCCGGTGCGGCCGCGGGCCCACTGCCGGTGTGAGGGCCGGGGCCCGCCACGACGGCCGCGGCCCCGAGCCGGGTGGCTCGGGGCCGCGGGACGTGCGGAATCAGCGGGATCAGCGGGATCAGCGGGATCAGCGGGATCAGCAGGTGATGGTGCCCCTGCGGAGGGCGTGGCCCCCGGTGTTGCTGTCGTCGGACCAGTAGACGGGCTTGCTGCCGCCGACGCACTCGGCGGCGCCGGCGATCGCGAAGCCCTCGTTGTTGAGGTTGGACATGCCGGTCGGGCGGTTGAAGACGGCGGTGGTGGCGAAGGCGCCGGAGGCGTTGACCTTCAGGGTGCGGTGCTGACCGTTGCAGGTGTCGTCGCAGACCACCCACAGGCGCGAGGTCTGCGGCTCCCACTGGACCTCCATCACCCCGGCCAGGCCGGTGCTGATCGAGGCGACCTTGGTGAAGCTGCCGCTGTCCTGGAGCACGAAGCCGTGCACGGCGCCGGTGCCCTCGACCCCGACGAAGAACACTCCGCCGGTGTGGGCGGCGTACCCGGCCGGGTTGTAGGCCGCGCCGGTGGACTCGTCCTTGAAGCCGGCGGCGGTCAGCGCGCTGTCCGGCACCCAGGCGATGCCCTCCAGCCCGAGGTTGGAGCCGACCGCGGGCAGGCTCGCGGTGAGGTTCCACTCCTTGCCGGCGGTCAGCGTGCTGCCGGTGCCGCTCACGTCGTAGCGCAGGACGGACAGCCGGCTGGTGCCGGACGCGTCGCCGTTGCGCTCGCTGGAGACGAAGACGCCGCCCGCCGCCCCGGCGGAGGTGACGGTCACGCCCTCGCTGTCGGGGCTGCCGGTGCCGCCGGGGAAGCGCAGCGTCTTGCCGGAGCCCCAGCCGTTGGCCGTGTCCGGGGTCCAGCCGCCGGAGCCGTTGGGCAGCAGGCGCCAGAGCTTGCCGGAGTTCTGCGCGCCCCACAGCACGCCGCCGTCCTGGTAGAGACCGCTGAGGTCGCTCCCGAAGACGTTCGAGGCGTCGGCGGTGGCGACGGTGCTGCCGCCGGGCCAGGCCACCGGGGTGCCGCCGCCGGAGCCGCAGCTGTTGGCCGCGCCCAGGGTGAGCTGGGCCTGGGCGAAGGCACCGGTGCCGTCGGGGCAGCGGGACCAGGACGGCGCGGAGTGGGTGCTCCAGGTGAAGCTGTCGACCAGGGTGCTGCCGCCCGGCAGGTAGAGCCGGGCCTTGTCGGCGGAGCCGAGGCCGAAGGCGTTGTGGACGTCGAAGGCCTTGAACGCGCCGGCGGCGAGGGTGGTGCCGGAGGCGATCTTGTAGCTGGAGCTGTTGTCGTCGTCCTTGAGGACCCAGCCCGAGATGTCGACGGCGGAGGTGCCCTTGTTGACGAGCTCGATCGAGTCGTTGACGGATCCGGTGGTCACCACCTCGTTGATCCGGATGTCGTCGGCCGGCGCGGCGGCGGCCGGGGACGCCCCGAGCACGCCGGTGGCCAGCACGGGGCCGAGGGCGGTGGCGAGGAGGAGGGCGAGGCTGCGGCGCCGGCGCGGTGCACGCGATGCGGTCACGATGTCCGTCCTGGGGGGAAGGGCTGACAGGGCGCCACCACCGTCCCGGTAACCCGCCAACACCGCAACGCCTGCAGGCGAGCGCGGTGTGAACGACGGAAGAACCACAGCACGCCGGGACCACCCGGGCACCGTCCGCGCGCACCCGTCCCACCCGACCCACCGGACGCTCGGAGCGCGCGGCACGCCCGGGGTGACACACGGTCGGCGGCCCGCCGGTGCCGCCCGGGCTGCCGGGTCCGGGGGCCGGTGCCAGGCTGGAGCGGACGATGCCGACGCGTGGTGGCGACCCGCGCCGCCGCAGCCCCGAGAACGGTGGTCCCCCGATGAGCCCGACCCGGAGACTGGCCGAGCTGCCGTGCGGACGCCGCGGCAAGTGGGTGGTACTCGCCCTGTGGCTGGTCCTGCTGGTGGTGGCCGGCCCGCTGGCGGGCAAGCTCACCGACGTCGAGGACAACCAGGCGTCCAGTTGGCTGCCCGGCAACGCCGAGTCCACCCGGGTGCTCGACGAGCAGCGCGCCTTCCAGCCGGTGGACACCGCCCAGGCGGTGGTGGTCTACGTCCGGGACGGCGGCATCACGGCCGCCGACAAGGCCGAGGCGGCCGCGGACGCCCGCGCCTTCGCCTCCGCCCCGCACGTGGTCGGCCCGGTGACCGGGCCCGTGGAGTCCGCGGACGGCGAGGCGCTGCAGACCGTCGTGTCGGTGGACATCGGCACCGGCGGCTGGAAGGACCTCCGCCCGGCGGTGGACAGCCTGCGCGCCACCGCCGCCGAGCACAGCCTCGGCATGACCACCCATGTCACCGGTCCGGCCGGGGTCGGCGCCGACCAGGCCGAGGCCTTCGCCGGGATCGACTCCACCCTGCTCGCCGCCACCGTCGCCGTGGTGATCGTCCTGCTGCTGCTCACCTACCGCAGCCCGGTGCTGTGGATGCTGCCGCTGTTCTCCGCGGCCGGGGCGCTGGTGGTCTCCCAGGCGGTGATCTACCTGCTGGCCGACCACGCCGGACTGACCGTCAACGCGCAGAGCGCCGGCATCCTCATCGTGCTGGTGCTCGGCGCGGGGACGGACTACGCCCTGCTGCTGACCGCCCGCTACCGGGAGGAGCTGCGCCGGCACGAGGACCGGCACGAGGCGATGGCCTTCGCCCTGCACCGGGCCGGTCCGGCGATCCTCGCCTCCTCCGCGACCGTGGTCGCCTCGATGCTCTGCCTGCTGGTCGCGGAGATGAACTCGACCAGCGGCCTCGGCCCGGTCTGCGCGATCGGCGTGCTGGTGGCGCTGGCCGCGATGCTGACACTGCTGCCGGCGCTGCTGGTGATCCTCGGACGCTGGGTGTTCTGGCCGGTGAAGCCCGCCTACGGCACGCCGGAGCCGACGCGCTCCGGACGCTGGGCGCACGTCGGCGAGTGGATCGCGCGGCGGCCGCGCAGGGTGTGGATCGGCACCGGGCTGGCGCTCGCGGCCTGCTGCGTCGGGCTGGTCTCGCTGAACGCCACCGGGCTCAGCACGGCCGGCAGCTTCACCGGGACACCGGACTCGGTGGTCGGCCAGCAGGCCCTGGAGGCGCACTTCCCGGCCGGCACCGGTGCGCCGCTGAGCGTCGTCTCGGCGGCCGCCGAGAGCGGCGCGGTCCGTGAGGTGACCAGGGCGACGCCCGGGATCGCGAGCACCACGGAGCCGATGTTCCACGAGGGGCGGGCGCTGTTCCGCGCGACACTCACCGACCCGCCGGACAGCCAGGCCGCCAAGGACACCGTGGACCGGCTGCGGAGCGCCGTCCACGCCGTGCCGGACGCCGACGCCCAGGTGGGCGGTTCGACGGCGGTGATCCTGGACGCCGGCCGGGCCGCGACCTCCGACAACCGGACCGTCATCCCGCTGGTACTGGGCGTGGTGCTGGTGATCCTCGCCCTGCTGCTGCGCGCGGTCACCGCGCCGCTGGTGCTGATCGCCACCGTCGTCCTCTCCTACGCGGCGGCGCTGGGCATCAGCGCGTTCTTCTTCGAGCACGTCTTCGACTTCGAGGGGCAGGACAACGCCTTCCCGCTGTTCGTCTTCGTGTTCCTGGTGGCACTGGGGATCGACTACAACATCTTCCTGATGACCCGGGTGCGCGAGGAGGCGGCGCAGCAGGGCACCCGGCGGGGGGCGGTGGCCGGACTGGCCGCGACCGGCGGGGTGATCACCTCGGCCGGTCTGATCCTGGCCAGTACCTTCGCCGTGCTGGGCACCCTGCCGGTGGTGGGCTTCGCCGAGATCGGCTTCGCGGTGGCCCTCGGCGTGCTGCTGGACACCCTGGTGGTGCGCTCCGTCCTGGTGACCGCGCTGACCGTCGACCTGGACCGGCACATGTGGTGGCCGAGCGCGTTGTCCGGACAAGTTCCTCCGTCCGAGGACGAGTTGGCCAGACAGCTTTAAGTTACCAATGAGTTCATATGGTTATCGTTCACTGTCTGGACGAGCGTGGCCCGATCTCGCTTCACTGCGCACATGCCAACTCCCTCCACGCGCCGCCCCGGCGCGCGCCTCGCCGCGGTGTGCACCGCGGCCGCCGCCCTGCTCGCCCCGCTCGCCGCCGCGCCGAGCGCCCTCGCCGCCCCCGCGGAGGGCACCGCCGCCACCGCGCTGCCGACGGTCGCGCCGCTCAAGGTGCTGACGTACAACATCTTCCTGATGAGCAAGAGCCTCTACCCCAACTGGGGCCAGGACTACCGCGCCAAGGCCATCCCGGCCACCGGCTTCTTCCAGGGCCAGGACGTCGTGGTGCTCCAGGAGGCCTTCGACAACGCCGCCTCCGACGCCCTGGTCGCCCAGGCCTCGGCGCAGTACCCGTACCACACCCCCGTGGTCGGCCGCTCGACCAGCGGCTGGGACGCCACCTCCGGCAGCTACAGCTCCACCACGCCCGAGGACGGCGGGGTCACCCTGCTCAGCAAGTGGCCGATCCTGCGCAAGGAGCAGTACATCTTCAAGGACGCCTGCGGGGCGGACTGGTGGTCCAACAAGGGCTTCGTCTACGCCGTGCTGAACGTCAACGGCGTACGCACCCACGTGATCGGCACCCACCTCCAGTCCACCGACTCCGGCTGCTCGAACGGCCAGCCGGCCACCGTCCGGGCCGCCCAGCTCAAGGCGATGAAGGCCTTCGTCGACGCCAAGAACATCCCGGCCGCCGAGCCGATCGTGCTCGCCGGCGACCTCAACATCGACTCGCACGGCAGCGAGTACCCGTCGCTGCTGGCCAACGCGGGCGTGGCACCGGCCACCACCCGCGACGGCTGGGTCAACTCCTTCGACACCGCGGACAACTCGATCGCGGCCTACCGCTACCCCGGCGAGCCGAAGGAGGACCTCGACTACGTCCTCTACCGCGCCGACCACGCGCGCCCGGCCGCCTACACCAACTCGGTGGTCCGCTTCCACAGCGCGCCGTGGACCGTGAGCAGCTGGGGCACCAGCTACACCTACAACGACCTGTCCGACCACTACCCGGTCACGGCGGGCTGAGCCCCGGCTCCGCACGGCGGTCCACCGGGGTCAGCCGGCCCCGGTGAACCGCCGGTAGGCGGCGGCCAGCCCGGCCTCCAGCGGGCGGCCGCGCGCCGTGAGGCCGGACGGGCCCAACTCGTCCAGGGCGGTGGGTGTTCCGCCCTGCCCGGGGTCGACCGGCGGCGGCACCCGGCCGTGCCAGTAGACGTCCAGCAGCTCGGCGAGCGGCCGGTCGGCACCGCGGTCGGCGCGGATCACCGGGTCGCGCTCCGGTCCGGTCGCCGGGTGACGCTCCGGTCCGGTCAAGGGGTCGCGCTGCGGCCCGGTCACCGGGTGACGCTCCGATCCCGTCATGGGGTCATGCTCCGATCGAGTCCGCGGACAGGGTGAGCAGCTCCCGCAGCCGCTCGGCCGGGAGTTCGGCCAGCCACTGCTCGTCGGCGCCGAGCGCCGCCTCGGCCAGGGTCCGCTTGGCGGTGAGGAGTTCGTCGATCCGCTCCTCCACCGTGCCCGCGCAGACCAGCCGCCGCACCTGCACGTCGCGGCGCTGCCCGATCCGGTGCGCGCGGTCGGTGGCCTGGTCCTCGACCGCCGGATTCCACCAACGGTCCAGGTGCACCACCTGGTTGGCGGCGGTCAGATTCAGCCCGGTGCCGCCCGCCCGGAGCGACAGCAGGAACACCCGCGGCCCGTCCGGCGACTGGAAGCGCTCGACCATGGTGTCCCGGCGGGCGCGCGGCACCCCGCCGTGCAGATAGAGCACCTCCTCGCCCAGCTTCCGCCGCAGGTACGGCCGGAGCATCGCACCGAACTCGGCGTACTGGGTGAACACCAGCGCCCGGTCCCCCTCGGCCAGCGCCTCCGTCAGCAGCTCGACCAGCCGCTCCACCTTGCCCGAACGGCCCGCCACCGCCGTGCCGTCGTGCAGCAGCTGGGCCGGGTGGTTGCACACCTGCTTGAGCCGGCCGATCGCCGCCAGCACCGCGCCCTTGCGCTCGACCCCGCGCAGTCCGCCCAGCCGCTCCAGCAGATCGGTCACCACCGCCCGGTAGAGCCCGGCCTGCTCCGCGGTCAGCGAGCAGCTGACGGTGAACTCCTGCTTGGCGGGCAGGTCCCGGACGATCTGCGGATCGCTCTTGCGGCGGCGCAGCAGGAACGGACCGGTGACCCGCCGCAGCCGGGCCGCCGCGTCCACGCTGCCGGTCTGCTCGACCGGGTTGGCGAACCGCTCCCGGAACGACTCCGGACTGCCGAACAGCCCCGGGTTGGCGAAGTCGAGCACGGCGTGCAGATCGGCCAGGCGGTTCTCCACCGGGGTACCGGTGAGCGCGATCCGGGGGCCGGAGCGCAGCGAGCGCAGTGCCCTGGACTGCCGGGCCGAACGGTTCTTGATGTGCTGCGCCTCGTCGGCGACGATCCGCCGCCAGTGGATCCGGCGCAGTTCGGCGGCGTCCCGCTGGACCACGCCGTACGTGGTGATGACCAGGTCCGGGAGGCCGGCGGGGTCGGCGGGGTCGGCGGCCGGGTCGAGACCGGTGCCGGTGCCGGGCGCGGCCGGGGCGAACGCGACCGGGGCGGGCGCGGTGCGGTCGGGACCGTGGTGGACGTGCACCCGCAGACCGGGTGCGAAGGCCGCTGCCTCCCGGCGCCAGTTGCCGACCAGCGACATCGGACAGACCAGCAGCACCGGCCCGACGGCCCCGCGTTCCCGTTCCAGGGCGAGCAGCGCCAGCGTCTGCACCGTCTTGCCGAGGCCCATGTCGTCGGCCAGCACGGCTCCCAGGCCGAGCCGGCCGAGCGCGTCCAGCCAGGCCAACCCGCGCCGCTGGTACGGTCGGAGGGTGCCGGTGAAGCCCTCGGGCAGCTCCGGCACCCGGTCCGCCGGGCCCGGCCGGCCGGCCAGCAGGTCGCCGAGCGGCCCGGCCGCCCGCACCTCGGTGACCGGCAGCCCGTCCACCACCGCCCCGTCGTCCAGGGCCAGCCGCAACAGTTCGACCGGGGCCATGGTGCCGGTGCCGTGCTCGGCCAGGAACCGCACGGCGACGGCGAGCTGGTCCGGGTCGACCTCGACCCAGCGGCCGCGCAGCCGGACCAGTCCCTGCTGGGCGGCGGCGAGATCGGCCAGCTCCCGCTCGGTCAGGGTGAGGTCGCCCAGCGCGAGCCGCCACTCGAAGGCCAGCACGGCGTCCCGGTCGACCTGCGCGGTGCGCCGCACGGCCGCCGGACCGTCGGCGGGCGCGGCCGCCGTCAGGACCAGGCCGAGCCGGGGGCGGCGCTGCCACCACGCCGGCAGCAGTACGGCGAAACCGGCGGCGGTGAGCGCGGGCGCGTCCTCGCGCAGGAAGCGCAGGGCCCCGGCCCGGCCGAGCCGGGCCTCGGTGGGGAAGCTGCCGGTGAACAGGGCGCGCAGCTCCGGGGCGACCCGGACGGCGCGGGCCAGCTCCTCGTGGAACGCCTCGCCCGGATCGCCGGCCCCGGCGGGGACGGCGTCCACCAGGGCCTCCCGGGCCGGGTCGCGGGCGCCGGGGCGCAGCGAGGCGGCCGGGACCACCAGGGAGGGGCGGTCGACGGCGCGGACCAGCAGGTCCAGCCGCCAGGAGTCGGCGTCGTCCCCGGTCGTACCGGTGTCCGGGCCGACGACGGCCGGGTCGGCGTCGTGGCCGAGCGGCTCGGTGAGGCGGAAGTCGAGCCGCAGCGGCCCGTCCGCCGGGCGGGCCGCCTGCCAGACCGCCAGCCGTTCGGGCAGTCCGGCGGGCGGCGCCTGGCCGAGCCGGGCGTCGGGCGAGTACAGGGCGGCGAGGAACGGCTCGGCAGGCGGGTCGAGGTCGGCCAGGGCGACCCGGGCCTCCTGGTCGGCCAGGGCGTCCAGCACCCCGGTGAACAACGCGGCGGCGGTCGGCGGCGCGGGCGTGCCGGCCGGGTCGGCGGAGGCCGCCGCCGGGTGCTCGGCCCGGCACACCGGCGGACAGCCCGCGACCAGTGCCGCCGACTCCCGGCGGGCCGGTGCGTCCGGCGCGGGCCGCCAGCGGGCGTACCACTCCCCCGCCTCCTCGACCGGCACCGGCAGCAGCCGCCCCCGCCCGACCAGCCGCCAGGCCAGGTCGTGCACGGCGGCCAGCCAGCGCACCGAGGCCCCGTACGCCAGCTCGGCCGGTGTGCCGTCCGGCAGCTGCACGGTGGCGCCCGGCCAGTGCGGATCGTGCAGCGCGCCGAGCAGCTGGGCGGCCTGGGACCGGTCGAAGAGCAGCGCGGGCACCCGCCACGGGCTCAGCCCCACCCCGCGCGGGCCGGCCCCGACCGGCAGGTCCGGTGACGGCACCGGCCGCCCGCCGAGGCTGGGCAGCAGCAACCCCGTCCACCGCTCGCCGGCCTGTTCGGCCAGCCACCCCAGCCCCGGCCCGACCGTCCCCAGCAGCCGCGCCACCTCCCCGGCCGGGCAGGCGAACGGGTGGGCCGTACCGCCCCGGCCGGCCCGGTCGCCGGGCCGGTACGCGTCACCCCGGTAGACCGCCGCGTCCTCCGCCCAGACGGCCAGCCGGCCGTCGGCTCGCCAGAGCGCGTGCAGGGCGTACATCGGCGGGCGGCACCTCTCGACGGGACGGGTCTCCCAGCCTAGGCGCTGCCTCCGACAACGCCCGGCGGGGTCGGCGGCCGCCCGGGGGCTCGGCGGAAGGTGCGGCGCAGGTGGGCGCTCAGCGCGGCGGCGGTCGGCGCGGGGAGCCTGGCCGCCAGGTAGCCGTCCGGGCGGACGACGAACGCCTCGCCGTCGGCCGGCGCCCAGGCGGTGCGGAAGGAGCCGGCGGCGTCGCGCGCGTACGGCAGCAGCAGTCCGTCCGGCACCTCCGGGGTGTCCCCGGCCAGCACCACGTGGACGTCCAGCAGGCCGTGCGCCGCCGTGCGGGCCGCGTCGGCGAGCGCGTGCAGGTGTCCCGCCCGCGCCGCGCCGTCGGGCCCGGCGGCCGCGTACAGCAGCAGCGTGTGGTGCGGACGGGCCCGCAGCAGGTCGAACAGCCGCTGGGGGAAGGCGGTGAGCGGCCGTTCCAGTCCGGTGCAGTCGGGCGCGCGGTCGCCCGCTCGCGGTCCGGCGCCGGTGGCACCGTCCCCGCCGTCCCCACCGTCCCCGCCGTCCTCGCCGTCCGAGCCGCTGAGCGGTCCGCCCCGGTAGTTCACCAGCAGCTGGGCCTGGCGCAGCAGCACCGTGGTGGGGTCGTCGGCGTCCGCCTCGCCCCGGGCGTGCCGCACGGTCCGGCCGACCACCTCCGCCCCGACCGGGTGGCGCTCGGCGTGGTAGCTGTCGAGCAGCCCCTCGGCGGCGACGCCGCGCAGCGCGAGCGCGAGCTTCCAGGCCAGGTTCCAGGCGTCCTGCACGCCGGTGTTCATGCCCTGGGCCCCGGTGGGCGGGTGGATGTGCGCGGCGTCGCCGGCCAGGAACACCCGGCCGACCCGGTACCGGTCGGCCAGCCGGTGGCTGATCCGGAAGACCGAGGACCAGCGCAGCGCCCCCGCGGTGGCGGGACGGGGCGAGAGGCGGTCCAGCACCGCCTGGATGTCCGCCAGCCCGGGCCCCCGTCCGCCCGCCAGCCCGTGGGTGACCTCCTCGGCGGCCGAGCCGTCCGCCGCCTCCTCCGGCCCGGCCGGGACCAGCATCGACATCCGGTAGCGGCGGTGCCCCGGCAGCGGGATGCAGACGAGGACGTCGTCGGGCGTGCCGTCGCCGGTGCGGCGCAGACACCGCACGCCGTAGCCCCGGGGCAGGTCCCAGTCGACCTCGACGTCCCCGAGCATGTACCGCTCCGGGAAGGCGTCGCCCGCGAAGCCGACGCCGATCGCGCGGCGCACCCGGCTGTGCGCGCCGTCGCAGCCCAGTACGTACCGCGCGCGCAGCACGGCCGGGCCGTCCGGGGTCGCCAGTTCGGCCCGGACGTGGTCGTCGTCCCGGTCGAGGCCCTGGTCGAGTCCGAGCAGCTCGGTGCCGCGCTCGACCCGCGTCCCGAAGCCGGCCAGGTGCTCGGTGAGCAGCCGCTCGGTGGTGTCCTGCGGCAGCGCGGCGAACCGGTAGGGCACCTCGGCGGGCAGCTCCAGCTCCAGCCGCGGGCCGGGCTCGCCGTCGACGAAGGTGAGCTGGCCGAGCAGCGGCACCGCCTCGTCGAGCACCGGGCCGACCAGGCCCATCGCCTCCCACACCTCCAGGGTGCGGGGCTGGATGCCGACGGCCTTGGCGTACGGCTGGGGCTGCTCCAGCCGGTCGACGATCCGGCACCCGACGCCGCGGCGGCGCAGTTCGGCGGCGGCCGTCAGCCCGACCGGTCCGGCGCCGACGACCAGGACCTCCGTCTCGGTGTCGTCCATGAACCGTGCTCCTCGGTCCCCGAGCCGTCCCCCTCCCAGACTGCGCCGAGCGTTCGGGGCACCGCCAGTCGTGCGCCGGCGCGACGGCACGGCCACCGCCCGGCGACGGCCCCACGACGGCCCCACGGCGGGACGCCGCGAACGGTCGTGACCGGAGTTGCCGCTTTCCCTCAGCTGACCGAGTCCCGCGCCCGGTGGGGTGATTCGCTCGACACCGACGGCGCGGGGAACCGACCGCGTCGGAGGACCGATCGAGGGAGCGGTCATGGGCAAGGAGTTGTCGAAGAACGACATCGTCCGCAAGGCGCAGAGCGACTCGCGGATCCGGGCGAAGCTGGAGGTGGGGGTGGACATGTCCCTGGACGACGTGGTGCGACTGCTGCGCCAGTTCTTCCTGGGGGACGCGACCGCCGACACGATCGAGGCCGCGGCCCACGCCCTCTACCACGACTGACCGGCCCCGGGACGGCCCGCCAGTGCCCCCCGGACCCGTTCGGCGTAGCCCCCCTGATGCCTCATCTGACATGCGCGGCAAGGGATTTGCCCCTACGTTGCGTTGCGAGGGGGTCACCGAAGGAAAGGCGAACACTCCATGGCCGGCAAGTTCGAGCTGTACACCGACGACAGTGGCATGCACCGGTTCCGGCTCAAGGCGAGCAACGGGACGATCGTGGTGACCGGCGACCCGCAGGAGAACCGGGACGACTGCCTCAAGAGCATCGAGTCGATCCGCAAGCTCGCGCCCTACGCGGAGCTGAAGGAAGCGGCCGCCGGCGCGGCCTGAGCGGCTCGGTGACGTCCCGGTGACGTCTCGCTGATGCCCCAGGGAGGGCTGGACGCGGGTCGGTGGCACAATTCGCCGACCCGCGTTCGTTTGTACGACAGATCCCTTTGGCCGCCTGCACGCCGGACCCGGACAGAACACTGGCATGCGTGTCGTCATCGTCACCGAGTCCTTTCCCCCCGAGGTCAACGGCGTCGCCCACAGCGTGCTGCGGACCGCCGAGCACCTGCTCCGCCGGGGGCACCAGCCGCTCGTCGTCACCCCGGCGCCCGCGCGCGGCGCGCAGAGCCCCTCGCACACCTTCGGCGCCGGCGGCGTGCCGGACGCGCTGCCGGTGGTACGGGTGCCCTCCGTCCCGCTGCCCGGCTACCCGCAGGTCAGGATCGCGCTGCCGAGCCGCCGGCTGGCCGCCGCGATCCAGGGCCACCGGCCCGACCTGGTCCACCTGGCCAGCCCGTTCGTGCTCGGCGCGCGCGGCGCCCAGGTCGCCGCCCGGCTCGGCCTGCCGGTCGTCGCCGTCTACCAGACCGACCTGGCCGGGTACGCGCACGCCTACCGGGCCGGGCGCGGGCTCGGCGAGGCCGCCGCCTGGCACCGGATCCGCACCGTGCACGGCCTCGCCGCCCGGACCCTCGCGCCGTCCACCCCCGCCGCCCAGGACCTCACCGCGCACGGGGTCTCCCGGGTCCAGCTGTGGCCGCGCGGCGTGGACTCGGCCCGCTTCCACCCGCGCCACCGCGACGAGGCGCTGCACCGGGCGCTCGCCCCCGGCGGCGAGGTGCTGGTCGGGTACGTCGGACGGCTCGCGCCGGAGAAGCGGGTGGACCTGCTGGCCGAGACCGCGACCCTGCCCGGCGTCCGGGTGGTGATCATCGGCGACGGGCCCTCCGCGCCGGGGCTGAAGGCCGCGATGCCGGGCGCGGTCTTCCTCGGCCGGCGGACCGGCGAGGAACTGGCCCGATGTTTCGCGACCCTGGACGTGTTCGTGCACACCGGGCCGCTGGAGACCTTCTGCCAGACCATCCAGGAGGCGATGGCCAGCGGCGTCCCGGTGATCGGCCCGGCCGCCGGCGGACCGCTCGACCTGGTGGCGCACCACCGCACCGGCCTGCTCGTCCCGCCGCGCGACGGCGCGGCGGTGGCACGGGCGGTGACCGCCCTGGCCGGCGACGCGGAGCTGCGGGCAGCGTACGGGCGGGCCGGGCGGGCGGAGGTGACGGCGCGCACCTGGGAGGCGGTCGGGGACCTGCTGCTGCGGCACTACGCCGAGGTGCTGGCGGAGCACCGCGGGTCGACGGACACGGCCGGCACGGGGGTGGAGGTCGCAGGGGCTGTCCCGGCGGACGCGGCGGGGGCCGCCCCCGCCGCGAGGGCCGTCCCGCCGCCGGTCGCCGTCCCGACCACGCCTCCCGCCTCGGCGTCGACCTCACCGCCGGTCGCCCCGGCGACCGCCCCGCTGACGGAGGAACTGCCCGCATGACCACCGGCCCGCTCCGGATCGTCCGGGTGGCCAACTTCGTCACCCCCGTCTCCGGCGGACTCCGTACCGCGCTGCGCCACCTCGGCGCGGGCTACCGGGCCGCCGGGCACACCCCCGTGCTCGTGGTGCCCGGAGCGCGCCGCGCCGTGGAGGAGGACGAGCAGGGACTGGTCGTCACCCTGCCCGGCCCGGTGCTCCCCGGCAGCGGCGGCTACCGGTTGCTCACCGACCGCCGGGCGGTGGCCGCCGAACTCGAACGGCTCGCCCCCGACCGGCTCGAGGTGTCCGACCGCACCACCCTGCGCTGGACGGGCGCCTGGGCCCGGCGGCACGGTGTGCGCGCCGCGATGGTCTCGCACGAGAGCGCCGTCGGACTGCTGCGTACCTGGGGCCTGCCGGGCCCGGTCGCCGGGGCCGCCGCGAACCGGCTCAACGGCCGGACCGCCCGGTCCTACGACACGGTGATCTGCACGACGGACTGGGCCGCCGCCGAGTTCCGCCGCCTGGGCGTGCGCAACCTCGCCCGCGCCCCGCTCGGAGTGGACCTCGCCACCCTGCGCCCGCCGGACGACGACACCCGGGCCGCCGAACGTGCCCGGTACGCGGAACCGGACCAGGTGCTGCTGGTGCTCTGCTCCCGGCTCTCCACCGAGAAGCGCCCCGAGCTCGCGCTCGACGCCCTGGAGGTGCTCCGGTCCACCGGGCCGGGCCCCGGGGCGGTGCTGGCGGTGGCCGGCACCGGGCCGCTGCGCGCCCGGCTCGCGGCCTCGGCCGCGCGGCGCCGGCTGCCCGTGCACTTCCTCGGCCACCTGGCCGGGCGGGCGGCCGTCGCCCGACTGCTCGGCTGCGCGGACGTGGTGCTCGCACCGGGACCGGTGGAGACCTTCGGCCTGGCCGCGCTGGAGGCGCTCGCCTGCGGCACGCCGGTCGCGGTCAACCGGGGCTCTGCCCTGCCCGAACTGGTCGGCACCGCCGGCGTGGCCGCCGAGCCGACCGGCGCGGGGTTCGCGGCGGCGGTGCGCGAGATCCTCGCCCGCCCCGAACCGGCCCGCCGCGCCGCCGCCCGCGACCAGGCCGAACGCTACGGCTGGCCGACGGCGGTCGCGGCCTTCCTCAGCGCCCACGGCGCGGCCCCGGTCACGGCCGGCTGAGGCCGTCGGCCGCGTTCCGGACAGCAGGGCAGCCCGACAGCACGGCACCGGGACACCGGGACACCGGGACACCGGGACACCGGGACACCGGACAGCGGATCCGCACGACAGCGACAGGAACGGCCGGACCGGAGGGTCCGGGAACGGTGGGAGGTGCGATGACCACGATCGCGGCGGTGGACGGAGACGGCGGAGGCGACACCGGACCCGGTGCCGCACGGGGAGAGGCCCGCCCGGGCGGGCGGACGACCGGCGGAACGGTGCGGTTCGTCGCCCTGGGCGACTCCCTCACCGAGGGCATCGGGGACCCGATCGCCGACGGATGGCGCGGCTGGGCGGCGCTGCTCGCCCGGTCGCTGGCCCCGCCGCAGACCGGGGTCGAGTTCACCAACCTCGCGCGCAGCGGCGCGCTCACCACCGACCTCGCCGCGGAGCAACTGCCCGCGGCCCTCGCGCTGCGCCCGCGGTTCGCCGCCGTGGTGGCGGGCGGCAACGACACCCTGCGGTCCGGCTTCGACGTGGAACGCACCGCGCTGGCCCTGGACACCGTCCTCGGGCGGCTCACCGACAGCGGCGCCGTGGTGCTGACGGCCTGCCTGCCCGACCCGGGTGCCCTGCTGCGGCTGCCCCGACCGCTCGCCCGACCGCTCGCCCGGCGGATGCGCGCGGTGAACACCGTGGTGCACGCGCTCGCCGTCCGCCACCGGGCCGTCCACCTGCACCTCGCCGAGCTGCCGTGGACGGCGGAACGGCAACTGCTCAGCGTCGACCGCCTGCACCCGAGCGCCGAGGGCCACCACCTGATCGCCCGCGGCTTCCACGACCTGCTGGCCGCCACCGACCACCCGCTCGGCCCGGCCCCCGCCCCGGAACCGGCCGAACCCCCGCCCGGCACCCTGGCCGACCTCTGGTGGATGGCCACCCGCGGCACCCGCTGGGTCCTCGACCGCAGCACCGACCTCCTCCCCGGCCTGGTCGCCCTCGCCGCCGTCGAGGGCTGCGCCCGCCTGCGCGGCTCCACCGACCGCCAGGACCGCAGGATGACCGAGGCCACCACCACCGCCCTCACCGCCCTCCCCCACCCGCCCCCGCACCACCCTGCCTGACCACGGCAACGACGGGGATCGTCGGAACGGGCTCCGCCCACGCATCCTGGCGCTGTACGACCTGCGCTTCACGAACGCCGAACCGGCCCGAGCTGCCCGGGACGGCCGTCGCCCCGCCCCGTCGAAGTCGCTGCACCGGGTCACCTCCCGGCAGTGGACGGCGCTCCGGTGCAGGACGGGCTCGTTCTCCGACGGGATCGCCACGGCCGAGGGCCGCGCCCGGCTCCGCGGTCGACTCGAGGCCCAGCGGATCCGCGGGCTGCACCGTGCCGGCCACGAGATCGACGATGCGGACATTCCGCCGGTCCGCCACTGTCACGGGGTGCTGTGGCCGGCCTGACAAGAGCGCGGCGACCGACACCCGTCGACACTCACGAACACCCCGGCCGCAGCCCTCCCACCGCCACGACGCACCGGTCCCACCGGGGCGGCGGGGAACCGGGGCAGCCGGGCGCGGTGTCGTGACACGTGACCGAGTGGACACGGAGGGGGCACGGATGGCGGCGGAGGGCTGGGGTCAGGAGCTGCTGGCGGCGGCGGGGGTGCTGTTCCCGGACGGGCGGGGGCGGGTGCTGGTGGTGCGGCTGCCCTACGACCGGAAGCACCCGGTGGCGGTGCCGGGCGGGGGTTGGGACCCGGAGGACCGGTCGCCGCGGCGGACGGCGGTGCGCGAGATCGAGGAGGAGCTGGGTTTCACGCCCCGGCTGGGGCCGCTGGCCTGCCTGGACTGGACACTGGACGACGACCGGCCGCCGATCGCCGCCCACCTGTACTGGGCCGAGCCGCTGACACCCGAGCAGGCGGCGGCGTTCACGCCGGACCGGGCCGAGGTGGGCGGGTGGGCCTGGCTGACGCCGGAGCAGGCGGGCCGCGCGCTGCCGCCGCGGCTCTCCCGGCGGGTGACGGCCTGTCTGCGGGCGCCCCGCGCGGCCGGACCGCTGGAGCTGGAGGACGGTCACCCGGTCGGGCACGCCGTCGACGCACCGTCACCCGGCCCGGTGCCGGAGTACACCGGCGAGGCGGGACTGTCCGGGCTGTCCGCGCGGTGGCCGGCGTCGGCGGGCGGCCCGACGGCCGGCGACGCACCGCCACCGCTGGACCGGGCCGCCTACATCGCCGGCCGCCCGCGGATCCGGGCCAAGGCGCGGACGGTGTTCACCGACCGGCAGGGCCGGGTCCTGCTGGTACGGCTGCGGCCGTGGGAGCTCCCCGGCGGCGACGTACCGCACTGGACGCTGCCGGGCGGCGGTGTCGAGGCCGACCGGGAGCTGCCCCGGGCGGCGGCCCGGCGGGAGGTCCGGGAGGAACTGGGCTGGTCCTGCGAGCCGGGTCGGTTGCTGGCCCTGGACTGGATGCCGGGGCGGGCGGCCGATCCGGCCGCGGACAGCGACACCGCCCGCCTGGTGTTCCTGTTCGACGGGGGCACGGTGGGTGAGGAGTTGCTCTCCTCGATCGTGCTGGCCCCGGAGGAACTGGTCGAGTGGCGGCTCTGCGCGCCGGCGGAGGCGCGGGCGCTGCTGACGCCCGCGTCCTGGGCCCGGACGGCGGCCGCGCTGGCGGCGCGGAACCGGCCGGGCGGCCCGGCCGAACTGGTCGGCGGGTACCCGGCCGGTTGAGCCGTCCGGGTCGGGCCCCGGGGACGGGCGGCGTCCCGCCGGTCCCCGGGGGCCGCTCGCGGACGGCGGCGCCCCGCGGCCGACCGGACCACTGCTCGGCCCGGTCGGCCCGCTCGACACACTCGGCCCGCTCGACCAGCTCGACCGCCGGAGAGCCCGACGGCGGGTCCGGCGGCCGGGAGCCCGACGGCCGGACCGGCGCCGGTCAGACCTCCAGATCGGCCTCGATCTTGATGAGCTGGTGACGGGCCATCGCCAGGTTCGCCCGGCCCTTGTCCAGCGCCAGGTAGAGGAAGAGGCCCTTGCCGCTGCGGCCGGTGAGCGGGCGGATCAGGTGGTACTGGCTGCTGAGGGTGATGAGGATGTCCTCGATCCCGTCACCCAGGCCGAGCATGTCCATGGTGCGCATCTTGGCCCGGACCACGTCGGTGTTGCCGGCGGCGGCGACGTTGAGGTCGAAACCGCCGGGGCCGTCGAGGGTCGCCAGCGCCATGCCGCTGTTGTAGTCGACCAGGGCCGCGCCGATGGCGCCCTCGATCACGGTCATGGCCTGCTTGAGCGCGCCTGCGGCGTCGGTCATGTCACTGTCTCCAGTTCGTCGGTGGTCGGTACGCCGAAAAGTCGGTACGTCGATGGGTCGAGGTCGGTGGATCAGTAGGTCTTCAGGTCGGTAGGTCGATGAATCGGCCCGCCGGAGGCCCGGGGCGGGTGCCGGCACTCCCGGACGTCAGCACTCCCAGGTGTCAGCACTTCCGGTCAGCACTCCCGGGTCAGTACTCCCGGGCGTCCTTGGGCAGGAGCGTGTCGTTCAGGAGCGCGGTGATGCGCTGGGCGGAACGGCGGGCCTCCAGGTGCAGGCGGCCGACGTTCGCGTCCGGGTGGGCGAGGAGGGTGAGCACGCAGCTTCCTCCCGCCGCGTAGGTGGCGACGTAGCCGTGCTCACCGCGGACCAGCGACTCCCGGAACTCGCCCTGTCCGGTGCTGTCGGCGAGCCGTTGGGCCAGGCTGAGCGAGGCCGCGGTCATCGCCGCCAGGCCCGAGGGCTCGGTCCCGTGGGTGTCGTGGGCGACCAGCAGGCCGTCCACGCTGGCCACCAGACCTCCGGCGAGGTGCGGTACCCGGTGCTTGATGGCGCGGAGTTCGGCCAGCAGCTCGGTCTCCAAGGCGATCAGTTGTCTCCTTCCGACACGCTGCTTGAGCGCCCGCCTCATGGCCGTGCGGGGGGCGTCGCGGGCGGAGAGTGGTTCAAAGTCTGGCCTCCAGAAGGGTTCGGACCCGGATCAGCAGCGCTGTGTCCGGGTCGGCGGCGGTGAGCGGGAGGGCGGTGGTCCGCGGCCCGGACGCGGCCTGCGCCGGAACTGACGGAGCCGCCGGAACTGACGGAGCCGCCGGAGCGGGCGGGGCGGGCGGAGCCGACGCGTGACCGGTGAGCGCGGCGAGCGCAGCGCCGGGAACGCGCCGGTGCAGACCGCCGGGCCCCCTCGGCCCCGGTACCGCGCCGACCGTCCCGACGCCCGGCCCCGGCCCGGCCCCCGCCGCACACCCGGCTCCGGTTCCGGCCCCGGTCCCCGGCCCGACTCCGGCTCCGGCTCTGGCTCTGGCTCCGGCGAGCGGGCCGGCTCCGGTCCCGGCGAGCAGTCCGGCGGCGGCGAGGCGGCGGACGTCCGCCGTGGTGGCGAACGCGGACCGGCCCAACAGCCGGGCCAGCTCCACCGCGGTTCTCCGCCCGTCCGCGCGGTCGAGCAGCTCGTACTGGCGCCGGGTCGGCGGGCGCACCCGGCGGGCGTGGCGCCCGAGGGCCGGGGCCTGGGCGGCGGTCCGGCGCAGCGGCACGGTGTCGAGCTGGGCCGAGGGCCAGATCCGGTCGAGCAGGTGCCGCCGACGTTCGGCCTCCCGGCGGAGCCGGTGGGCGCCGACCGCGGCCACCGGGCCGAGCCAGTGCCGCATGCCCGGGGCGAAGGTCCAGGAGGCGAGGGTGGCGGGGGTGTCGAGCAGGAAGCAGGCGGCGTCGTAGAGGGTGCCGAGATGGCAGAGTTCGAGTTCGCCGCGGGTCAGTCGGCCCTGTTCGACCAGCGCCTCGCCGACCCGGGCGTACGGGCCGAAGCGGTGGACGGCCTCCTGCCAGGTGCCCGGGTCGAGCCGGCCGCTGGTGGTGAGCAGGGTGGCGAGGTCGGGGGCCCGGTCGGATTCGGCGTGGGTGACCAGGCCGTCGACGAGGTAGACGGTTCCGGCGGGGCCGCGCAGGGCGCCGGTGGCCCGTTCGGTGGCGAGCCGTTCGACGGCCGCGCCCGGGGTCCAGCCGGGGTCGACGGCGACCGGGAGCACCGGCGCCACCGGGCCGGCCGGTGGCCGGAATCCGGCCTGGGTGCCGGTGTTACGGACGGTCGCGGCGGTGCCGGTGGTGGCGGCGGTGCCGACGGTGACAGCGGTGACGGCGTGGTCGCTGGTGACGGGGTTCGTCATCCGAGCACCAGTTCCTCGGCGAGCGACTGGAGCCGGTAGCGGGCGCCGGCGAGGTTGCCCTCGGCCCGGTCCAGCCAGAGGTGCAGGACGAGCCGGCTGTCGAAGACGGTATCGATGAAGCAAAGCAGGTGGTAACTCCGGCCCGCGGTCACGATGATGTCCTGCAACGGTGCCTTGCCGTCCTCCGCCGCGGTGAAGGTGGCTCCCTCGACGGCTGCCCGGACCAGGTCGGTCGCCTCCGCCGCCGTGGTGTCGTGGTCGCCGGTCGGACTGACTCCGACGCTGCCAAGGGCGAGCCCGCTGCTCCAGTCGATCAGACCGGCGGCGCGGGCCCCGGCGATCGCCATCGCCTGGGACAGGCACTCGTCGATACCCGGCACTCGGGCTCCTTCGGAGGGGTTCGGGGAGGAAGCGGCGCAGGCCACGGCGCAGGGCGTGGCCGTCGGACGCCGACCGGACCGCCACGACGAGTGGCGGGTTCGACACGGAAGGCTACTGCCGGAACTCGTACGACGAACATTCCAATGGCATATTCACACCACAACCCGGTATTTTCAGCCATCCTTTGACGCATCGTCAGCTCGGAAGGCCCACCATCACCGCTGCCCGGACGCCCGTACGTCGTACGAACGGACGATCCACCTGGCACGGGACCTTGGCCGATTCCCGGCCACGCCGATGGGTTTCGGGCCACGGGTGCGATAGGACCGAAGACACCCCGGACCGCCGGGCCCATCGAAGACACCCCGGACCGCCGAAGACACCCCGGACCGCCGGAACCGCCCGGACCGCCGGGTCCACTCCGGCGCAGCACGAAGAAGCGGCCGCCCCCCGAGGGGGACGACCGCTTCCGTTGGAGCGCCAGGCCCGGGTTGCACGGACTCTCCCTACTGAAAGTAGGACGTGCTCTGGTAGCACCGCTGACGCCTGCTCGATCGGACCCGGTCCCCGCTTCGCGAAGATCGTTTCCTTTCGACGGGATGAACAGTAGCAGGCGATCGCACCCGGTCGGAAATCGCTTCACCGACCCCCGACGCCGGACCCCGCCCGCATTTCCGTTCACCTCTTCATTCGCATGCATGTTCGATTTCAGGCGTAGGCTGGAGCCATGAGCAGCACCGCCGCCGTCCACCGCCAGCCGTCCCTGTTCGACGACACCGGCCCGGCCGGCCCGGTCCTCGGGCCGCTGACCGGGGTGCGCCGCGAGGTCCTGGGAGCGGGCGCCTGGGTGGACGTGCTGCCCGGCTGGCTGCACGGCGCCGACCGGCTGTTCGAACAGCTGGCCGCCGAGGTGCCCTGGCGGGCCGAACGGCGTGAGATGTACGAGCGGACCGTGGACGTCCCCCGGCTGCTCGCCTCCTACCGGGAGGACGACCCGCCGCCGCACCCGGTACTGGACGCGGCCCGGGCGGCGCTGAGCGGGTACTACCGGCCCGAGCTGGGCGAGCCGTTCCGCACCCTGGGGCTCTGCTACTACCGGGACGGCCGGGACAGCGTGGCCTGGCACGGCGACCGGATCGGCCGCGGGGAGCGCGAGGACACCATGGTGGCGATCCTCTCCGTCGGCGAGCCGCGGGCCCTGCTGCTGCGCCCCCGGGGCGGCGGCGGGCCGGTGGTCCGGCACCGGCTGGGCCACGGCGACCTGCTGGTGATGGGCGGCTCCTGCCAGCGGACCTGGGAGCACGCGGTGCCCAAGACTGCCAGGCCGGCGGGGCCCCGGATCAGCGTCCAGTTCCGGCCGCGCGGCGTCTCCTGACCACGGCGTCTGGCCCGCCGGGGGCGCGTCGGGCTCGCGCGGCCGCGTCGGCCCGCCGGGGCGTCACGCCCCGGCGAGGGCCGCCCGCAGCCGGGCGATGTCCTCGGCGTCCTTGGCCCGCCGGGGCCGACGCGGGTCCCAGACCGGCATCATCCGCTTGATCTCGATCTGCGCCCCGGCGGCGACGACCGGACAGACCAGCCCGCCGAGCCGCCCCGGCGGCCCGTCCAGCATCCCGGCCGGCCAGGCCGTCCCGGCCCAGGGCCCGCCCGCCACCAGCACCCGGCCGTCCGGCGCGAGGTCCACCAGGGCGAAGCTCGACTCCAGGCCGTCCTTGACGAAGTCCAGCTGCTGCTCGGGCGGAACGCCCTCCAGCCGCGCGTACCCGAGGGCGCCGAGGCCGGCGGCGAGCGCGGCGGCGTCGGCGGCCGGGGCGAACCAGTCGATGTCCTCGTGGTCGCGGGTCGGCGCGCCGAGGAAGAAGTCCATCGCCCACCCGCCCCGCAGCCAGACACGGGTGCCGAGACGGCGGGCGAGGCCCACCGTCTCGGCGATCTGCGCGAGTTGCCCGTCGGCACGTTCCCGGTCCATGGACCCCACCTCCACGGGCCCGGACGCTACACCCGGCGCAGCCCCTCCGTCGCGGCGTTCTCCGCCGGTGGACCGACCCCGGGAGTCCTCAGTCCTTGACGGCGCCCGCCAGTCCGGAGACCAGCTTGCGCTGCACCGCGATGAAGAAGATCAGCACCGGCACGGTCATCAGCGTCGAGGCCGCCATGATGCCGCCCCAGTCGTTCTCGTCCGGCTTGAAGAACACCAGCAGCGCGGAGGGCAGGGTCTGGTTCTCGGTCGCGCTGATGATGAAGGTCTTGGCGAAGACGAAGTCGTTCCACGCCGCGATGAAGGAGAACACGCTGGTCGCGGCCAGCCCGGGGGCGACCAGCGGCAGCAGCACCGTCCAGAGGATCCTGGTCCGGCTCGCGCCGTCGATCTGCGCGGCCTCCTCGATCGACACCGGCACCGCGGCGACGAAGCCCCGCATCATCCAGATCCCGAACGGCAGCGAGAACGCCAGCTGCACCAGGATCAGCGAGGCCAGGGTGTTGAGGCCGATGCCCGGGGCGAACCGGCCCGCGTCGCGGAACATGAAGAACAGCGGGATGGTGAGCGCCTCGACCGGGATCATCTGGGCGATCAGGAACATCACCATGATGGTGGTGCGGAAGCGGAAGCGGAACCTGGTCACCGCGACCGCCGCGAGGAAGACCACCAGCGCGGAGAGCACCACCACGGACAGCGCGATCACCAGGCTGTTGACGAAGTACCGCCCGAAGCCGTCCACGCTCAGCACCTGGCGGAAGCTCTCCAGGGTGGGGTGGGCCGTCCACGGCCGGGGGTCGAGCGACTGCACTTCGCCCTTCGGCTTGAAGGCCGAGAGCACCATCCAGAAGATCGGGAAGGCGGTGACGACGGCCACCAGGAGGGCGGTGGTGTTGGCGCCGAGGCGCCAGCGGCTACGGGCGTTCACAGTTCGTTCCCCGTCCTGCGCAGCGAGCGGATGTAGAGGACGGTCGGGACGACCAGGACCAGCAGCATGATCACGCCGATGGCCGCGCCCAGCCCGTACTGGGAGGAGGCGAAGGCCTTCTGGTAGGCGTAGACGTTGAGCACGAGGTTCTGGCCGGCGATGCCGCCGCCCTCGGTCATCACGTAGATCTGGGTGAAGACCTTGAAGTCCCAGATGACCGACTGGATCACCACGATGGTCAGGATCGGCCGGAGCATCGGCGCGGTGATCCGGCGGAAGGTGGTCCAGGTGTTGGCCCCGTCCAGCGCCGCCGCCTCCAGCACCTCCGCCGGGATCGCCCTGATGCCCGCGTAGAGCGTCACCATGACGAACGGGAAGGAGTGCCAGACGACGACGGCGCCGACGATCAGGAAGGCCGTCCACTTGTCGTAGAACCAGTTGAACTCGTGGAAGCCGTCCAGACCGATGCTCACCAGGGTCTTGTTGACCAGACCGAGGTTGGTGTCGAACAGGAAGCTCCACACCGTCGATCCGGTCATCGCCGGCGCCGCCCAGGCCGCCATCGCGGCGGTGGTCAGCACCAGCCGGGGCACCCGGCCCACCCTGGTCAGCAGCACCGCGAGGGTGGCGCCGACGGCCAGGGTGGCGACCACGCAGAACGCGGCGAAACCGAGCGTCTGCGACAGCACCGACCAGAACTGCCCGTCGCTCAGGATCTTCCGGTAGTTGCCGAGGCCGACGAAGCTCGTCGGCACGCCGCCGGAGGCCTGCGCCTGCCCGAAGTCCAGGACGGACAGCAGACCGAGCTGGTAGATCGGGTAGGCGACCAGCGGGATCATGACGACCGCTGCCGGCAGCAGGAGCAGCAGTGGGGTACGGCGGCGGGGGCGGGGGGGGGGGGCCCCCCCCGCCCCCCCCCCCCCCCCCCCCCCCGGGGGGGGGGGGCCCCCCCCG
>NZ_JBIVGI010000009.1:164273-243449 GCF_044748625.1 Kitasatospora sp. NPDC089913
TTTCTTGGTGTGTTTTGGGTTGGGCCCCCCGCGGTTAATATCCCCCGGGGGCCGGCCCCCGCCCCCCGGGGGGGGGCGGGGGGGGCGCGGGGGGGGGGCGCCCCCCCCGCGGCGCCCCGGCGCCGCCCGCTCGGGGAGGGCGGCGCCGCCGGGGCGGTCGTGGTGGGTGCGGACACGAGCGGGACCTGCTCTCTGGATTCCCCGGGGGGCGGGCTCAGCGGGCGGCGAAGGCCGAGGTGATCTGCGTGGCGGCGTCGCCCGAGGCCTTCGCCACGTCCGCCTTGCCGGTGACGACCTGCTGGAGCATGGTCGGGATGACGGCCTGCGCGTCGATCTGCGCCCAGGCCTGGTCCAGCGGGACGAAGCGGGTGCCGGCCGCGATGGTGTCGGTGAACGGCTTCAGGAAGGCGTCCTTGGCCGCGACCTTGGCGTTGACCGACTTCAGGGTCGGCAGGTTGCCCATCGCGTCGTACATCTGCTCCTGGTAGCCGGGGCTCGCCAGCAGCTGGGCGAACTGCACGGCCAGGGTGCGGTGCTTGGCCGCCTTCATCACGCCGAGGTTGTTGCCGCCGGCGAAGGCCGGGGCGATGGTGCCGGCCTTGCTCCCGGGCAGCGGGACGACGGCGTACTTGTCCTTGGCCGCACCCGCGTCCACCTTGCTGCGGCTGGAGTTGGGCAGGATCGCCATGGCGGCCTTGCCGGCCGCGAACAGGTCGACGGTCTTGCCGCCGGTGAGGTCGGCGCACTGCTGCGCCGGGCAGCCGGCCTCGTCGAACAGGTCGGTGTAGCGCTTCACCCCGGCCTGCGAGGCGGCCGAGTTGATCGCCGCCTTGAACTTGTCGCCGTCCTTGGCGGCGATGTCGCCGCCCGCGTCCCAGACGAAGGGCAGCGCGCCGAAGGTGTACTTGCCGCCGATCGCGATGCCGAAGGTGTCGGAGTGCGCGGCGTGGATCTTCCGGGTGGCGGCGACCAGTTCGTCGTAGGAGGTCGGCGCGGCCAGTCCGGCCTCGGTGAACAGGTCGGTGCGGTAGTACAGCGCGCGCACGCCGACCCACCACGGGAGGCCGTAGGTCTTGCCGTCGAGCACGGAGGTCTTGGCGATCGCCGGGTCCAGGTCGCCCTTGTCCGCCCACTTGTCGAGGTCGGCGCCGATCTCGGCGAGACCGCCGGCCGCGACGTAGCCGGGCAGGTCGGTGTTCCCGAACTCGACCAGGTCCGGGGCGCTGCTGGGATCGTTGAACGCGCCCTTCATCTTGGCGGCGCGGGCCGAGGCGTCGGTGTCGATGTAGCTGACGTTGACGGTGACGCCCTGGTGGGCCGACTGGAACTCGGAGACCGCCTTGGCGACCACCGCCTCCTTGGCAGCGTTGCCGGCCTCGTTGTAGAGCCAGACCTGCAGGGTGCCGGTCTTGTCGTCGGCGGCCTTCTCGCCGGCCGGGACGGCGGTGCCGGGCGAACAGGCCGCGGCGGCGAGACAGGTGGCGGCGAGGACGGCGGCCGCGGTGGTCCGTCTGACGATGCGCATGGGTGGGAAGCCTCCCCTCCCGACAGCTGCCGCCGGGACGCGCCGTCGCGGACGGGCACGTCGCAGCAGGCCCTGACCGGGGCCGATGGTGGATGTGGGGGTGGTGACGCGGGTGGGTACGGCAGTGCGGCCGCTCGTCTGGGCGGCGTCGCCTGCTCGATGCCAGGGACGTTAGGCGGGGGCGCGGACGCCCAACAAGAGCCGATTCGGGAAGTTTTGCAGTGCACAACGCTGTATCGAAAAAGCGGCCCGCATGCCCGTAGGGGGTACGGTTCGACAACCGCCGCAGTCGGACGGCGGAACGAGAGGGGAACGGACCGATGACGGAGCAGACCGCCGCCACCACCGGGAAACCGCGGAAGGCGGCGGGCGAGCGCAACCAGTCCTCGTCGCTGCGCCGCGCACTGTCCGTCCTCGGCTACGTCCGCGACCACGGCGACGGGCGCGGCGTCCCGCTCGCCCAGCTCGCCGAGGCGCTCGACCTCAACAAGTCGACCGTGCTGCGGCTGACCGGCCCGCTGCTCGACGAGCACCTGCTCGACCGCGACCGGGAGACCGGCTGGTTCCGGCTCGGCCACGGCTCGCTCCGGCTCGGCCAGGCCTACCTCTCCACCCTCGACCTGCGCAGCGTCGCCGCCGAGCACCTGCGCCGCCTCCAGCGCGAGGCCGGCGAGACCGTCCACCTGACCGTCTGGCAGGCGCCCGGCATCGTCTACCTGGACAAGGTCGAGGACGAGACCAACGTCCGGATGGCCTCCCGGGTCGGCAGCCGGGCCCCCGCCTACTGCACCGCCACCGGAAAGGCGATCCTGGCCTGGCTCCCCGAGGAGGCGGTCACCGAGGTGGTCGCGGCCGGGCTGCGTCCGGTCACCGCCTGGACCATCTCCGACGAGCCCCGCCTGCGCGCCGACCTCGCCCGCATCCGCGCCCGCGGCTACTCCATCGACGACCGCGAGAACGAGCCCGAGGTCCGCTGCGTGGCCGCCCCGATCTTCGACCACACCGGAGAGGTCACCGCCGCCCTCTCGGTCTCCGGCCTCACCTCCCGGATGACCGCCGCCCGGGTCCGCGCCCTCGGCCCGGTGGTCGCCCAGGTAGGCCTGCGGATCTCCCGCGAACTCGGCTCCGACCGTCCGGTCGGGTGACGCGGGCGGGCCCGCAACGGCCTCAGGGCTCCGTCTCCGGCTCCGGGAAACGCGAACGGGCCCGGTACCTGCTTCAGGTACCGGGCCCGTTCGACCGTGGAGCGCCAGGCCCGGGTCGCACGGACTCTCCCCGCTGAAAGCGGGACGTGCTCTGGTAGCACCGCTGACGCCTGACGAGAGATCATTCCCTCGCGACAGGAAGAACAGTACCAGTCCGGAACACCCGCCCGAACCGCAGGAGAACCACCCATGTCCGTCACCACCCCGGCCGAGACCGTCGAGTACGCCCCCGGCCGGTTCCTGGACGTCCACCGACCCCCGGCCGGCCCCGACGGGCCCCGGCCCGTGCTCCTCCTCTGGCACGGGAAGGCACCCGACTCGCGGTTCGAACTCGCCCCGCTCGCCCGGGAGGCGGCGGCGCACGGCCTGCTGGTGCTCACCCCGGACTGGCGCTCCGACGCGGCGGACAGCGGCCGCGCCGATCTGCTGGCCTCACTGGAGTACACCCACCGGCACGCCGTCGACCACGGCGGCGACACCGCGCTCGGCCTCGTCCTGGCCGGCTGGTCGATGTCCGGCCGGGAGGCGATAGCCGTCGCCACCCGGCGCGACCTGCCCGAGGACCGCCGCCCCACCGCGGCCGTCGGCATCGCCTCCAGCTACGCCCGCCCGGCGGTCACCACCGGCGAGGCACCCCTCACCGCCCTCGCCGACCGCCCCTCCCCCGTCCCGCTGTTCCTGGTCCACGGCACCGGGGACGACCTCGTCCCCGCCGACACCACCCGGGCCCTGGACACCGCGCTGCTGACACCGGCGGCCGAGTTCCTCCAGCCCGACACCGACCACGCGGGCGTCGTCCTGACCGAGTACGACCCGGCCCTCGGGCACTGCGTCGCCGCCCGCGCACCGCACGCCGTCGAGGCCGGTCGCGCAACCGCCGCCCTGCTGGCCCGCGCCGCCGGACTCCCGGTCCGCGCCTGACGGGCACGGGCCCGGCGCCTTCCCGGGAGCCGGGCCCGGCACGGGGTACCGGGCAACGGGTACCGGGCAGCGGGCAGATGCGCGGCCGGGCCGCCGGGCCACTGGAAAACGCGAACGGCCCGGTACCTGAGGAGGTACCGGGCCGTTCGACCGTGGAGCGCCAGGCCCGGGTTGCACGGACTCTCCCCACTGAAAGTGGGACGTGCTCTGGTAGCACCGCTGACGCCTGACGAGGGATTCTGTTTCGTTCGTTTCCCTCGCGACAGGAAGAACACTACCAGCTCGGAGCAGGTGCGCCGGACCACGAACGGCCACCGCCACCGAACCACCGGGCCGTCACAGCTTCATAACGTCATGTCAGCTGAGTGGATGTGACATTGCACATATCACATCATGCTCACCATGAGAAAAGTCATCACCTTACTGTCCGCCGCCACCGCCATCGCCGTGCTCGGCGGCGCCGCCGCCGTCGGCGTCGAACCCGGGGCCGACGGGCTCGACGACCGGAGCGTGCTGTCCGACACCGGACAGGGCACCCTCGCCTGGAGCTCCTGCGAGGACCCGGCCACGCCGGCACTGCAGTGCGCGATGCTCGAAGTCCCGGTGGACTACTCCGCCCCGCGCGGCCGCAAGATCAGGATCAAGCTGAACCGGCTCCCGGCCACCGCGCCCAAGGACAAGCGCCAGGGCCCGATCCTGCTCAACCCCGGCGGCCCCGGGAACTCCGGCCTCTGGATGCCCGCCTTCATCGCCGGACAGATCCCGGCCGACGTCGCCTCCACCTACGACTGGATCGGCTTCGACCCGCGCGGCACCAACGGCAGCGAACCCCACGTCGTCTGCGACCCCGACTACTTCGACGCCGAACGCCCCGACTACCGGCCGGACCAGGGCACCGCGAAGGCCTGGCTGAAGAAGGCCGCCGGCTACGCCTCCGACTGCGCGGCCGACTGGTCCTGGCTGCTCCCCCACATGACCACCGTCGACAACGCCCGCGACATGGACAGCATCCGGCGGGCACTCGGCGAGCCGAAGATCAACTTCTACGGCGGTTCCTGGGGCACCTCACTGGGCTCCACCTACGGACAGCTCTTTCCGTCCCGGGTGCGCCGGATGGTGCTCGACAGCATCGTCGGCCCGACCACCACCTGGTACGAGCACAACAAGCTCCAGGACAAGGAGCACCAGCGCCGTTTCGAGGCGTTCACCGCCTGGACCGCCAAGGCCGACTCCGTCTACCACCTCGGCACCGACCCCGCCGACATCCAGCGCGCCTACGACCAGGTCGAGGCCGCCCTGCGGACCGAGCCGGTGGACGCCGCCCCGGCCGTGGGGAAGATCGGCCCGGCCGAGTTCGAGGACACCTTCTACGGCGGCGGCTACAACTTCCTCCGCTGGCCCCGGATGGCCACCGTGCTCTCCGCATTCGTCACCCAGCACGACACCCGGCCGCTCGCCATCGCCTACAACCGCTACGCGGCCCCCGGCGCCGACGACGGCTCCTTCCCCGCGTACAACGCCGTCCAGTGCACCGAGAACGCCTGGCCGCGCGACTGGGAGTACTGGAAGAAGGACCAGGCCGGGGTCGACGCCGTCGCGCCCTTCTACACCTACAACAACATGTGGTACAACGCCGCCTGCATGTTCTGGCCCTACGAGGGCAACCGGGCCGGCCGGCTGAAGATCACCGGCAAGGGCCTGCCGCCCGTGCTGCTCTTCCAGTCCACCGAGGACGGCGCGACCCCCTACGAGGGCGGACTCGCCATGCGCGACGCGCTGCCCAGCGCCAAGCTCGTCGTCCAGGACGGCGGCAGCTTCCACGAGATCCTGTTCCACGGCAACGCCTGCCTCGACGACACCTTCACCGCCTACCTCCGCGACGGCAGCCTGCCGAACGGCAAGGGCCGGATCGCCAAGACCTGCGCCCCCGGCGCCGAGCCCGACCCGGTCTACGTGACCCCGCCCCCGGCCGCCAAGTCCCTTTCCGGCACGACGGGTCCGACCGATGCGGCACCGCTCGCCCCGACCGACCCCGAGGCCGTCCGCGGCGTGCTCCGCTGATCCTGGGGGAGGAACGCGAACGGGCCCGGTACCTGAAGAGGTACCGGGCCCGTCCGACCGTGGAGCGCCAGGCCCGGGTTGCACGGACTCTCCCCACTGAAAGTGGGACGTGCTCTGGTAGCACCGCTGACGCCTGACGAGGGATTCTGCTTCGTTCGTTTCCCTCGCGACAGGAAGAACACTACCAGGTCGGAACGGGTGTCCGAACCACGGGGAAAGGGCGGGTGACTGGGGGTCACTCGTAGACGACGTCGCCGGCGAGCGTGAAGCCGAGGTCCTGGAGGCGGCGGGCAGTGTCGGCCGGGGAGTGCCCGCGCGCAGTCGCCCGGAGCACCTCCGCCAGCGTGAGGGGCCGGTCGGGACCGGGCCCGACACCGTCCTCCGCCCGCTCGAAGTACTCGGCTCCGTGCGCCGCGACCGTCCCTGGCGGCAGCGGATGGCCCAGCACCTCCAATCGTTCAGCGACTTCCCGGGGTTCCCTTTCGAGATCGTGGGCAGCGGCCAGTACATGCCAGATCCCTGCTCGCCGACCGGGCACCAGCCACGGTGCCTGACCGTCCCGCTGCGCACTGAGCATCAGCAGATCGCCGAACTCGACCGAACCGGACAGGACGGCACCATTGAGCAGTCGGTGGCCGTATCGCATCAACCGGGTAGCGACGTCTTCCGGCGATCGGCGCAGCTTCGCCGCAGCTGCGAGGACGTGTCCGATCGGAACCGGCCTGTCCACCGACAACCAAGGGCGACGCCAGTCAAGGTTCGTGCTGAGAACCAGACGGTCGTCAGTGTGCACCTGATCCGGCGGCACAGCACCCTCGGGCAGGAAGTGTCCCAACAACCCCAGCCGTGCGACTACTTCGGTCGGCGAACAGTTCAGCTCCTCCGCGCACCAGAGGACATGGCCCATCGACACGCTCGCGCCGACCGTGGTCAACTCGGGCTCGTCCTCCTCTTCGTTGTGAATGGCACCACGAAGGAGCACGGTTTCCCGGTAGCCGAAGACCATCGGGATTCGCACCCCGTCCGCCACCGCATGGCCGAGTTGCCGCAGTCTGGCCACAACCTCCGTCGACTCGAGGTCGAGCTGCTTCACAGCCTCCATCACATGCCAGGCCGACACCGCCTCACCGTTTCCCAGAAACGGCCCTTCAGCCATGAGATAGCGACTCAGAAGCTCGTAGTCGTTCTTCTGAAGGGAATCCGGCACAGCCGTTCCATCGAACAAGTGACCCAGTCGGGCGAGACTTTCGATCACGTCATGAGGGCTGCCGCCCGTACTGTCAGCCGCCGCCAGTACCTGCCACAGGGGAGAAGGCATTCCCGGGCTCAACCACTCGGGCTCCTGGCCCGGCTCGAGCAACAACAGGCTACTGGCAACGGGAGGTACCGGAAGCACCAGGTGCTCCGTCGAGCTGACGCCGAGCGCTTCGATTCGCCCCACCACGGTCTCCGGCGTCCGGTCCAACCTCTCGGCAGCAAAGAGGACATGCCCGAGCGGCACGGGCTCCAGGGGATCCAGCCAGGGCGGCCCACCGTCGACACGTCGACTGAGGACCGCAAGATCATCTGCGTCCACCTGGTCCGGCACCCGTTGTCCGTCCCGAAGGGCATATCCCAGCTCTGCCAACCTGGCGACCACATCCCTCGGTCGGTGACCGACCCGCCGAGCGACCCAGAGCACGTGCCCCAGGGGCACGGGTACCGCCGGATCGAGCAGACTGCCACCGTCGTCGAATCCGAACCGCTCACGGCGAGGCTCCCCGCCGTTCGACCGCAACAGAAAGTCGTCGGTAGGCCGGGCGAGAACGGGCCTGGTCCCGTGTGCCCCGGTCACGCCGGGAACGCCACCGGCCGCAGTCCAGGAGAGCATCCGCCAATTCACCACGTGCTCCGACGCCCTGGACGAACCGCTCGGGACGGGCCAGGTCCGCTGTTCGCCGCGTTCCTCCAAGAGTCGGGAGTCCCGGGGGAAGCAGCCGACGACGGTGATGTCCACCTCGTACCCGCACACCGACCACGGCCGGTACCGGTGGGAGACCGCCGCTTCCAGGATCGCATCGGCGAGCAGCGAGTGGTGTTCCACCAGAGCGGAGAGCCACTCGTGGTGGAGCATCGTGCAGCCGTCACGCAGCAGTGCCGGGATCTGCTCGTGCAGCAACCGGAGCGCATGGGCCCGGTCGTAACCAAGGGTCCGGGTGCGGTCGACGGTCAGCCTGGGCGCCCGTGTACCGCTCAGGTCGATCACGGCGCCGTAGAACCGCAGACCCGCCCAGAGCCCGTCGGCCAGGATGCCGCCCCAGGCACCGGTCCACCACACGTCGGCGCGGTCCGTGGCAGCGACCCTCACGTCCTTCCCCCGCACCGCGGTGTCGGCGTACGGATCCTCCGCGCCGAGCGGCGCGAACGGCGACAGCACGCCCGCCTCCCACTCCAGCCGCTCCTCCCCGTCCTCCGCCGTCACGTCGTACGGGGCGATCCACAGCAGCCGCCCCAGCAGCCCGGTGCACGACGGCGCCGTCCCCGGGTTCCGCAGGTGCAGCCGGACGACGGTGCCGGCGTCGTGGCCCCGGCCCAGGTTGCGGATGCGGAAGACCGAGCCCGGGCCGGCGATGTCCACCTGGAGGCGGTCGCCGGGGTGGCCGTCGCGGTCCAGGCGGCAGGTGGTGACGGAGATGTCGTCGGCCATCATGAAGTAGCTCAGCACCCCGATGCCGAAGCGGCTGTTGGGGTGGAACTCGATGCCCTCGGCCCGCCAGGCGGCCTGCTCGTCGAGGAACTCGGGCAGGTCGGCGAAGCGCATGCCCGCGTAGGAGAACACCTCGCGCAGCTCGCGCTCGCCCATGCCGATGCCGTTGTCCCGGCACTCCAGGTAGGCCTGGCCGCGCTCGTCCACGCCCCGGCGGAAGTCGATCCGGCCCGACCACCCGGGCAGGTGCGGGTCGCGGCGGCGGAGGTAGGTGGTGCGGGCGTCCCGGTAGCGGCAGGCGTCGAGGGCGTTCTGGTACAGCTCGCGGATCGCCAGCGCCTGGTCGCCGTAGAGCTGCTCCCCCATCAGGAGTTCCTGGATCCGGTCGTCCGCGAGCCGGAACCGCAGGTCGGTGGACTCGTAGATGGGTCGCCCCCGTTCGTCCGCGGCGGCGTGGACCTGGTCGGCGGTCGCGTGGACGGGCAGGTCCTGGAGCGGGGCGAGCTGGGGGTCGCCGCCGGCGTGGAGGTCGATCACGCCGAGCAGGGTGTCCAGCGCGGCGGCGTGCCGGCGGAGCGCCAGACCGACCGCGGGGTGGTGGCAGGCGGCGGTGAGCACCCTGGTCCGGCCGCGCGGGTCCCAGCGGGCGCCCCGGATCGTCCCGTGCAGTTCGGCGAGGTCGACCGCGTACGAGATGCCGAGGTGTTCGACCACGACGTCCGGCAGCCGCAGCGGGTCGACGGCCAGGTGGTGCGCGACCGCGAGCAGCGCGCCGAGCAGTTCCTCCCGGACGTACTGCTCCGCCTCGGTGGCGCCGGCCAGTTGGCGGACCGGGCGGATCGCGGTGGTGTCGTAGGAGGTCCGGAGCGAACGCAGCAGGCTCGGGAGGGCGTCCAGGGCGAACAGTTCGGCGACCAGGTCCCGGTCTCCGGATGCCGTGAGGTGCTCGGTGAGCGCGCCGACCGGTCCACCCAGGGCGGTCAGGACGCTCTCGTGGTGGCCGCCCGGTCTGCCCGCCAGCCACTGGCGGAACAGCCACCAGGCGATGCCCGCCGCCCCCGCCGGGTCGCCGCCGCGCTCGGCCTGCGCGGCGCGCCGGACCAGCCGCGCGCGGCCCGTGACGAACTGCTCGTAGCCGGCCCGGAGCGGGGAGGGGGCGGCGGCCGGTGCCAGATCGGTGGGCCGCACGGCCATGGCCTCGACCGCGACCCGGTTGGCGCACGCCACGTGGGCGAACGGCGCGGCCACCAGCAGCGCCGCCTCGGCCGGGGCGAGCGCCAGCTTCTCGGCGTTGAGCACCTTGGACAGCAGCCAGCCCAGTCGGCCCGACATCCGCTCGGCGAGGTCGGTCGGCCGCCACGGGTCGTCGGCGAGGGCCCGGTCGTCGGCGGCCGCCGAGGCGGCGAGCCGCTCGACGAGGGCCGTCACGGCCGTGCGCATCGCCTCGGCGCCGGGGCCGTCCGCCACCTGCCGCCAGACCGGGTGCTCCCGGGCCCGGACCACCCAGGGATGCTCCCCCGCCGCGCCGGCGAGCTCGCGGTCGGGCCGCTCGAACAGGACGAAGCCGTCGAGGTCCCCCTCGGCGCGGACCCTGACCCGCTGGCGCGGGCACTCGTGTTCGCTCGTGAGCGCGTCCACGGCCGTCTGGAGCTGCTCCTGGAGGTCGGCGAGGGTGCTCGGACCGGTCTCGCTCGCCACCACGGTGCTGAGCGCCCGTGAGAAGAGGCTGAACGTGGTCCCGCCCGCCGTGGCGTAGCGGGCGCGTTCGCCGGGCGAGCAGGCGTAGACGTGGCAGTAGTGCCGCCTCCCGACCCGGCGGACCTTCGCCTCGGACCAGCCGACGGCGTTGCCCGGCGCCATCTCGCGCATCACGATGCCCTCGCGGCAGGCGTCGACGAGCACGGCCACGTCGCCGGCCAGGCTCTGTTCGACGTACGGGGCGAAGTCGAGCGCCAGGCACTTGCCGCGGAAGTCCCGGGCGCTGGTGAGCGCTCCCTTGGGGACCAGGTAGTCCGTGCCGTCGTGGTGGATGCCGTGGCCGCTGAGGTAGACCAGCAGCGTCTGACCGGCAGCGGCCCGCTGGAAGAAGGTCTCGACGGCGGCGTCGATGCCCTCCCGGTCCGTCTCGTCCGGCTCGTGGACGACCACCTCGTAGCCGGCCGAGGACAGTGCCTCCTCCAGTTCGGCGAGGTCGTCCCGGACGAACGGGAGGTCGGTGATGTGCTCGTCACGGTACTTCGGCACGCCGATCAGCAGTGCCCGGAAGGATCCCTTCATCGTCCGCTCGTCGTCCGCCCCGGCACGTGGATCGTCACGACCGCATGCTTCGCCTGCTCGAACAACGCGTTCCCCATCCCCAGCGGCTGTCAGCGAGACGACACATCATAGGTCGCCCGCCCCTGGCCGTCGGGGCGTCATGCGGCGAGGTCGTAGCGGCCCCCGGGGCGCGGGGCGCGCGGCGCAGCGAGGAGGGCCGCGACCAGGGCGGCCGCGGTGAGGAGGAGGACGTGCGCGGCCTCGGCGGCCGGGGCGGAGAGGTCGAGGGCACCGTGCCGGTGTTCGACGAAACCGTTGTGGAAGAGCCAGGCCGCCGGGCCGATCAGCGGGGCGGCGGAGGGCCGGGAGCGGCCGCCGACGGCGGCGCAGAGGGCGGCGTAGGCGGCGAGCGCGACCCAGGTCGGGCGGAGCTCACCGAGGACGGCGAGGGCGGGCAGCAGGACGGCGGAGGCGGTGAGGGCGAGCGCGGCCGACATCGAGGGGGCGAGGCGGGCGGTCACACCGTCACCGTGAGCCGGGTCCGGGGGTGGCGCTCCATGGCCTCCAGTTCGCGCTGGAGCGGTGGTTTCGGCACGGCCAGCACCGGGCAGGCGGCGTGCCGCACGCAGTAGGCGGTGATCGACGGACGCAGGGTGCGGGCGAGCAGGCCGCGGGGGCCGGCGCCCAGGACGAGCAGGTCGTCCGGCCGGTCGGCGCAGTGGACCAGGGCCTGCCCGGTCTCGCCGCGGACGGCGACGCTGCGCAGCCGGACGCCCGGCCGGGTGCCGCCGAAGGCCTGGTCGAGGGCCTCGCGCAGCCGGGTCGCGGCCGCGTCGCGGCAGGCGGAGAGCAGCGGCGGGCAGGGTGCGCGGCGGTAACCGAACTCGCCGCCGACCGGGGTCCAGCAGTGCACCGCGAGCACCTCGGCGTCGAGCCGACGGGCCTCGGCGACGGCGCGGTGCAGGGCGGCGAGGCTGCCGAGCGAGCCGCTGACGCCGACCACGATCCGGCCGCGGCCGTCGTCCTCCGGCGCCCCCGACCCGCTGGGGAGGGTTGTCGGCTGGTCCGCCATGGCGCTGTCCGTCCTTCCGTAGCGGTCACCGGTCGTTGGTGGCCGGTGCCGTCGGTGCCAGCCAAGCCCGGTGGAGGGGGGAGGGGCGGTTCGTTGACGGAGCTCTGACGCGGGCGGGGCCGGTCCGTACGGGTTCCTGACGCGGGGGCGGTCAAGCGGTGGGTGGCGCCTCCGCCCGCGCGTCGGCCGCCCAGAGTTCGGCGAACATCCGGTCCAACCGCTCCTCGCCGACCGGCGGGACGGGCAGCGGGTGGGCGGCCCGGACGCGGAAGCCGTCGAGCAGCAGCGCGAGGTGGCGGCGCCACAGGTCGGGGCGCAGCTCGGTGGCCACCGGCAGGGACCGGCAGAGCGCGCCGAACACGAACAGCAGGTCCGTGGTGGTGACATCCGCCCGCATGGTGCCCTGCTCCTGCGCGCGGGCGACCAGCGAGCCGACCGTCGCGGCGTTGCGCCGGCTGGTGCCGAGCAGCCCGGGGGCGGTCAGGACGGACCGGGTGACCAGGTCGTTGATCCCCCGGTCGGCGGCGACCAGTTCGAGGATCCGCTCGAAGTAGCACTCGATCGCGCTCCAGGCGTCCTCGGCGGCCAGCGCCTCGGCCCCGGCCTCGGCGACCAGGCTCGCGGCGTTCGCGAAGACCTCGCCGACCAGGGCCTGGCGGGTCGGGAAGTGCCGGTAGAGGGTGGCGTTGCCGACGCCCGCCTCCTTGGCGATCCGGTCGAGCGGGACGTCCAGCCCGTGCCGCGCGAACAGGTCGCGGGCGGTGGCGAGCAGGAGGTCGCGGTTGCGCCGCGCGTCGAGCCGCAGCCGCGCGGGGGGACGGGTACCACCACCGGGACCGCCGGAACCACCGGGACCGCCGAGACCCGTCCTGCTCACTGCCATGCCCCGACCCTAACAACGCGGGAGGGGGCCGCCCGCCCCGCCCCGGCCGGGTGGCCCGGACATCACCGGAGGAAGAACAAGTGGTGGCGGGGGGACCGAAGGACCGGGCCCGACCTGCGACGACGCCGGGCCTCCCAGGGTGCTGGGGGCTTTCCGGTGCCGCAGGGACAGCCCCAGGATGCCGGGGACCGCACCGTCCCCCGACCGGGAGTCCACACCCGTGCTTCGCCTCGCCGCCCGGGCCGCCCCGGCCCTCGCCCTAACCTCCGCCCTGGCCCTTGCCGTCACCACCCCCGCCCTCGCCGATCCGCCGCAGCCGGCCGCCACCGACATCGTCGGGGTGGGCTCGGGGATCTCCGAGGCCCTGCTCAACCAGATCTCCACCGACTACAACGCCGCGCTGGCCGCCGCCGGAGACACCACCTCACCCCGGCTGTACAGCTGGGACTCGACAGGGAACCGGCAGATCACGCCCAAGGCCGGGGCGGACACGATCGTCCGGCCCGACCGGAGCAACGCCGGCGTCCTCTCCCTGAACTCCACCACCAGCCGCACGGTCGACTTCGCCCGCAGCGCCCGCTTGCCGCAGCCCTCCGACCTCACCTCCGACGTGTTCGTGGGCATGGCCAAGGACGCGATCAGCTGGGCCGCCCCTTCCGACGGGTACGCGCCGGCCAACCTGACCACCGCGCAGCTGTCCGACATCTACAACTGCCACAAGACCAACTGGCGGCAGATCGACCCGGCGCTGCCCGACGCCCCCATCGTCCCGGTGCTGGCCGGCAACCTCGTCGTGAGCCAGTACGGCGTCGACGGCGCCCCGACGGACTCGTCCGGCTTCTTCCTCAAGGCCATCAACTACCCGCCGCCGTCCCGCAGTCCCCACTGGGACCGCTCCTGCGTCCGGATCGTCGAGCGCGGTGAGCAGGGCGGCGACGCCGTCCTGCACGACCCCGGCGCCCTCGTGCCCTTCTCCGTCGGAGGCTGCGGCTGGACCACGCACAGCTGAGACACGGCACCGGCCCCGGGCACGAGGTCCGTGCCCGGGGCCGGGGGTGCGTCCGGCGTCCCGCTCAGCGCCGGGCGCCCGGCCGGAGCCAGACCGCCCAGGTGAGGGCGGAGCAGCACAGGTAGGCGACGAGGAAGGCCAGATAGGCGTCGTCGCCGGTGCCGGTACTGAGGAAGGACTGCCGGAAGGCCAGGTTGACCAGTACCCCGCCGAAGGCGCCGATCGCCCCGGCCAGGCCGATCAGGGCGGCGGTGCGGCGGCGGGCGGTCGCCTCGGCGGCGGCCGGGTCGGCGCCGTCGGCGACGGCGAGGCGGGCCCGGCCCTCGTAGTGGGCGGGGATCATCTTGTAGGTCGAGCCGTTGCCGATGCCGCTGAGGACGAAGAGCGCGATGAACCCGGCGAGGAAGAGCGGCAGCGAGCCGGCCCGGGAGGCGGCCAGGACGACGGCGGTGCCGGCGCCCATCGCGACGAAGGTGACCAGCGTGACCCAGGGACCGCCCCAGCGGTCGGCGAGCCGGCCGCCGACGGGCCGCAGCAGGGAGCCGAGCAGCGGGCCCAGGAAGGTGAGTGCGGCCGCCTTGACCGGGGTGTCGAAGCGGTCGTGGAACTGCACCTGGAGCACCTGGCCGAACGCGAACCCGAAGCCGATGAACGAGCCGAAGGTGCCGATGTACAGGACGGAGACGGCCCAGCCGTAGGGGTCCCGGGCGACCTCGCGCAGCGAGCGGTCGGCGGGCGCGCCGGGCTCCCTGGACGGGGTCGGCAGGTTGTCCATCCGGCCCCACGCGAGCGCGGCGGCGGCCAGGATCAGCGGCAGGTAGATCAGCGGCAGCAGCCGGGGGTGGGCGGCGCCGGCGGTGGCGAGCACCAGCAGGCCGAGCAGCTGCACGGCGGGGACGCCGAGGTTGCCGCCGCCGGCGTTGATGCCGAGGGCCCAGCCCTTGAGGCGGTGCGGGTAGAAGGAGTTGATGTTGGCCATCGAGGAGGCGAAGTTGCCGCCGCCGACACCGGCGACGCAGGCCACCGCGAGCAGCGTGCCGTAGGAGACGCCGGGGGTGAGGACGAGCGCCGCCAGACCGGCCGGGACCAGCAGCAGCAGGGCGCTGACCACCGTCCAGGTACGGCCGCCGAACCGGGCGACGGCATAGGTGTACGGGAGCCGGAGCAGGCCGCCGAGCGCGGTGGGCAGGGCGGTCAGGGTGAACTTCCCGGCCGCGTCGATGTGGTACTGCGGGCCGAGGAAGAGCACCAGGACGGACCACAGGCTCCACACCGAGAAGCCTATGTGCTCCGAGAGCACGGAGAGGATCAGGTTGCGGCGGGCGGTGCGGGCACCGGTGCGCTCCCAGAACTCGCGGTCCTCCGGGTCCCAGTGGGTGAGGGTGCGGGTGCCGGCCGTCCGGGCCGGGCGGGTGCCGAGGGCGGTGGTCATGCCCGTTCCTCCTTCCGGGATCCGGTCGCCGCGGCGCGGACCGGCCACCGGCGGAGCACCGCGGGGGTGCCGTCGGGGGCGGTGTCCTCGTCCAGGCAGCGGCCGTCGGTGAGGTCGAAGGTCTGCTTGTACATCGGCGAGGCGAGCGTCGGCCGGCCCGCGCGGCTGCCGAGCAGGCCGCGGGAGAGCACGTGCGCGCCGCTGAACGGGTCGCGGTTGTCGACGGCGTAGAGCGCGCCGGAGCGGTCGAGGAACAGGGCCACCTGGGTGTCGGCGGGGGGCAGCAGGACGGCGACGCCGCGGCCCGGTTGCAGGTCGTCGAGCCTGCAGACGGGCTGCCAGCGGGTGCCGTCGTGGATCTCCACGGTCACTTGGCGAGCACCTCCAGTCGGGGTCCGGCCACGAGGACCGGGGCGGGGGCGGGGAGGACGTGGCCGTCCTCGTCGGGGCGGGCGGGGCGGATCTGGCCGCGTTCGGGGACGAAGGTGACGGCCGGGTCGGGAGTGCCTGGAGCGTTGACGAAGGAGGCGAAGCGGCGGAGCCGGTCCGGGTCGGCCAGCGTAGCGGCCCACTCGTCCTGGTAGGAATCGATGTGGCGGGCCATCAGGGCGTCGAGTTCGGCCGCGATGCCGAGCGCGTCGTCCAGGACGACCGCGCGCAGGTGGTCCAGACCACCGTCGAGCCGCTCCAGCCAGACCGAGGTGCGCTCCAGCCGGTCGGCGGTCCGGATGTAGAACATCAGGTAGCGGTCGACGGTGCGGATCAGCGTCTCGCGGTCCAGGTCGGCGGCGAGCAGGTCGGCGTGCCGGGGCGTCGTCCCGCCGTTGCCGCCGACGTAGAGGTTCCAGCCGGTGGAGGTGGCGATGACGCCGAAGTCCTTGCTCTGCGCCTCGGCGCACTCGCGGGCGCAGCCGGAGACCGCCGACTTGAGCTTGTGCGGGGAGCGCAACCCCCGGTAGCGAAGCTCGAGTTCGATGGCGAGGCCGACCGAGTCCTGGACGCCGTAGCGGCACCAGGTCTCGCCCACGCAGGACTTCACGGTGCGCAGCGCCTTGCCGTAGGCGTGCCCGGACTCGAATCCGGCGTCCACCAGCCTGGCCCAGATGGCGGGGAGCTGGTCGACGCCGGCGCCGAACAGGTCGATCCGCTGGCCACCGGTGATCTTGGTGTAGAGGCCGAAGTCGCGGGCCACCTCGCCGATGGCGATCAGGCCGTCCGGGGTGATCTCGCCACCGGGCACCCGGGGCACCACCGAATAGGAGCCGTTGCGCTGGAGGTTGGCCAGGAAGTGGTCGTTGGAGTCCTGGAGGGCGGCCTGTTCGCCGTCCAGGATGTGACCGTTGGAGAGGCTGGCCAGGATCGAGGCGACGGTCGGCTTGCAGATGTCGCAGCCCTCGCCGGTGCCGTGCCGGTCGACCAGCGCGGAGAACGTGCTGATGCCGGTGACCAGGACGATCTCGTACAGCTCGGCGCGGCTCTGCCGGAAGTGCTCGCACAGGCCGGTCCCCACCTCGGCCCCCGCGGCGGCGAGTTCCTCGGTCACGACGGTGCCGAGCTGCTTGAGGCAGCTGCCGCAGCCGGTGCCCGCCCGGGTGCACTTCTTGACCTCGGCGACGCTGCCCGCGTCCTGCTCCCGGACGGCGGCCCGCACGGCGCCCTGGGTGACGTTGTGGCAGGAGCAGAGCACCGCGTCGTCGGGCAGCGCGATCGGGCCGACGGCGGCGGACCCGGCGGGCAGCACCAGCTGTTCGGGCGGGACGGTGAGCGGCCGGCCGGCCGTCGCCAAGGGGCGCAGGGTGCCGTAGGCGTCGGTGTCGCCGACCAGCACGCCGCCGAGCAGGGCCCCGTCGGCGCCGATCACCAGCTTGCGGTAGACGCCCAGCCGGCCGTCGCTGTAGAGCACGTCGAGGGCGCCCTCGGCGGTGCCGTGCGGGTCGCCGAAGCTGGCGACGTCGACACCGAGCAGCTTGAGCTTGGTCGAGGTGTCGGCGCCGGAGAAGCCGGGGCCGGGGCGGCCGGCGAGTTCGCGGGCCGCCGTCTCGGCCATCTGGTAGCCGGGGGCGACCAGTCCGTAGACCCGGCCGTCGGCGGCCTGGGCGCACTCGCCGATGGCGAGGACGGCCGGGTCCTCGGTGCGGCAGCGCTCGTCGACGACGATGCCGCCGCGCGGGCCGACCGCCAGGCCGCAGTCCCGGGCGAGCCCGTCCCGGGGGCGGACGCCGGCCGAGAACACCACCAGGTCGGCGGCGAGTTCGCGGCCGTCGGAGAGGAGCAGGCCGCGCACCGCGCCGTCCGGACCGGTGGCGACCCCGCTCGCGGCGGCCGCGGTGTGGACGGTGACGCCGAGCTCCTCGATCTTGCGGCGGAGCAGTTCGCCGCCGCCCTCGTCGACCTGGACGGCCATCAGGCGCGGGGCGAACTCGACCACATGGGTGGTGAGTCCCATCGCTCGCAGCGCGCCTGCCGCCTCCAGGCCGAGCAGGCCGCCGCCGACCACGATGCCGGTGCCGCCGCCCGCCACCACGGCCCTCGTCGCATCGGCGCGGATCGCGTCGAGGTCCTCGACGGTCCGGTAGACGTGGCAGCCGGCGGCGTCCCGGCCGGGCACGGGCGGCACGAACGGGGCCGAGCCGGTGGCCAGCACCAGTTCGTCGTACCGCAGCCGGGCGCCGGAGCGGGTGGTGACGGTGCGGGCGGCGCGGTCGATGGCGGTGACCGGGTCGCCGAGGCGCAGCTCGATGCCGTGCTCGGCCAGGAAGCCGGGCGGGCAGAGCGTGAGGTCCTCGGGTGTGCGGCCCTCGAAGAGGGAGCTGAGGTGGACGCGGTCGTAGGCGGGGCGGGGCTCCTCGGCGAGCACGGTGACCCGCCGTCGCCGGGCGCCGGGCTGCTCGGTCCAGGCCTCCAGGAAGCGCTGGCCGACCATACCGTGGCCGACCAGGACGAGGTCCAGCGGCGGCTCGGCCGGCTCGGCCGTGTGCGACGTCATGCGTGACTCCTCGGGTGGTGCGGGGGCTGGGTGCCGGGTGGGACGGGGTGGGGGCGGCCGGGGTGGCCGGGGCCGGCGGGGGCCGGCGGGGTGGGGGCGCCGGTGGAGTCGGGGCCGGTGGAGTGGGGGCCGGTGGAGTGGGGGGTACGGAGTGGGGCCGGAAGCGGAGGCGGAGGCGGAAGCGGAGGCGGAAGCGGAGGCGGAAGCGGAGGCGGAGGCGGAGGCGGCCGGGGTTCGGCGGTCCCGCTCCCCGGTGCCCCGGGACCGTGCCGAGAAATTTCGCCGGTGGTCGTTTCGCCTCCGGGTCCGCCGTGTTGCGCCCGCGGTACGCCTCGCTCACACCCGGTACCGTCCGACGTGCGGCTCCTGACATGCCCCGTAACGGGAACGGCTGCTTCGCTAACGCCGGGGAGACGGGCGGGCAATCAGCCCGTAACGAGAGCCCCGCACCCTTTCGGCCATGGCAACAACCACCCTCACCGGACCGCGCCCCACCCCGCGGCCCGGGCCCCTCACCGGCTTCACCATCGGGGTGACCGCCGCCCGCCGCCGGGACGAGCTGACCGCGCTGCTCACCCGGCGCGGCGCCCAGGTCGTCGAGGCACCGGTGCTGCGGATCATGCCGCTCGCCGACGACCTCGCCCTGCGCCGGGCCACCGAGTCCTGCCTGACCGGGCCGCTCGACTACGTGGTGGCCACCACCGGCGTCGGCTGGCGCGGCTGGATGAGCGCCGCCGAGGGCTGGGGCCGGGGTGCCGCCCTCGCCGAGGCGTGCCGGCGGGCCGTCGTCCTCACCCGCGGCCCCAAGGCCACCGGCGCCGTCCGGGCCAGCGGCCTCGGCGAGGGCTTCTCCCCCGGCTCCGAGGCCACCGACGAACTGCTGACCTGGCTGCTCGCCCGCCCGCTGACCGGCCGGCGGATCGCCGTCCAGGAACACGGGGTGCGGCTCGACGACTTCGCGGCCGCGCTGCGCGAACGCGGCGCCGAGGTGATCTCCGTGCCCGTCTACCGCTGGGCCCCTCCGGACGACCCGGCCCCGGTGCGGCGGCTGGTCGAACAGACCGTCCGCCGGCAGGTCCACGCCCTCGCGTTCACCAGCGCCCCCGCGGTCACCGCGTTCGTCGAGACGGCCGCCGCCGACGGCCTGCGCGACGCGCTGCTGGACGCGCTGCGCGGGGACGTCCTGCCGGTCTGCGTCGGCGCGCTCTGCGCCCGGCCGTTCGCCGACCTCGGTCTGCCCGCGGAGTTCCCCGAGCGCGGCCGCCTGGGCTCGCTGGTGCGGCTGCTCGCGGAGACCCTGCCGAGCCGGGGCCGCCGCGAACTCGACCTGGGGAGCGTCCGGTTGACCCTCCAGGGGAACGCCGCCCTGGTCGACGGGGACAGCCGCCTGCTCAGCCCGCGCGGCGCCGCCGTGCTGCGCGCGCTCGCCGAACGCCCCGGGCACGTGCTCAGCCGCGCCGACCTGCTGCGCACGGCCTGGCCGGACGCCGCCGCCGACGAACACGCCGTCGAGGCGGCGGTCGGGCGGCTGCGGGCGGCACTCGGGCCGCACGGGAAGCTGATCCGCACCGTGCCCAAGCGCGGCTACCGGTTGGCGGTGGCCTGATGGGGGCGGGGTCGGCGGGGGAAGGGGTGGCGGAGCGCCGCTCGGCGGGGGAAGAGGCGGCAGGGCGTCGGCCTGCGGGGGAAGAGGCGGCGAGGGTCCGGCCTGCGGGGGAAGAGGTGGCGGAACGCCGGCCTGCGGGGGCGGGGCGTCGACCGGCCGGGAGTCGGCCGGTCCTGCTCGCGGTCGCGCACGGCAGCCGCTCCGCCGCCGGAGTGGCCGCGAACCGGGCACTGCTGCGCCGGGTCCGGGTGCTGCGCCCGGGCCTCGACGTCCGCTGCTGCTTCCTGGACCTCGCCCGGCCCGCCCTGCCCGAGGCGCTCGCCGCGCTGGACGGGCGGGCGGCGGTGCTGGTCCCGCTGCTGCTCGGGGGTGGCTACCACCTGCGGGTCGACCTGCCCGGGGCGCTCGCCGCCGCCGGGCTGGCCCGCCTTCCGCTCGCCCGGGCTCTCGGCCCCCACCCACTGCTGGCCGCAGCGCTCGCCGAGCGCCTCACCGCGGCCGGTCGCCCGGCCGGTGCCGGGCCGGTGGTCCTCGCGGCGGCCGGCTCCTCCGACCCGGGCGCCAACGCCGACACCGCGCGGACCGCCGAGCTGCTCGCCGACCGCCTCGGCGACGGCAGCCCGGTCGTCCCCGCCTACCTGTCCGCCGCCCGCCCGACCCCCCGGGAGGCGGTCGCCGCCCTGCACGCCGCCGGCCACCGCCACGTCGCCGTCGCCACCCATCTGCTCGCCCCCGGTTTCTTCGCCGACCGGGCCGCCGCCACCGGCGCCCGCTGGACGAGCGCCCCGCTCGGCACCCACGAGGCGCTCGCCCGACTGGTCGCCCTGCGCTACGACCAGGCCCGGACCGAATCGCTCGCCGCCGCCCGTTGACCGTCGGACCCGACCGTCAGGCGCGCCGCCGCCGGTGGTACGCGTACGTCAGCGCAAGGATCAGCGGCCCCCAGAGCACGAACAGCCCGCTCACCACCGCGGCCAGCGCCCGCCACCAGCCGTCGACGAACCCGACGTCCTGGAAACCCGCGAGCTCGAAGGTGGTGAGCACCCACTGCGCGGTCAGCACCGTGAACGCACCGCCCGCCACCGCCCCGGCGGCGACCACGACCCGCGCGGGCACCCGCTCGCCCCACGGCCGGACCAGCCCGGCGCAGAGCAGCGCGAAGGCCTCGGAGAGCAGGCTCAACGCGAGGACGTAGGGCACCGTCACCCAGAGCGGGAGCTCCTCGCGCGGCATGTCCATCCCCATCTGGAACCCGAACCCGAACGGCAGCCGCCACAGGCACACCGGCAGGGCGAGCAGGGGCAGCGCCCGTGCGGTGCGCAGCGCCCAGACGGGGACGGGTCGTTCGGCGGCCCGGGTGGTCGCGCTCGTAGTCACCTCGCTCGTGGTCGGTGCGCTCGTGGTCGGTGCGCTCGCACTCGCGGTCGTCGCGGTCGTCGCGCTCGTGGTCGGTGCACTCGCGCTCGCGGTCGTCGCGATCGTGGTCATGTCCGTCGTGGTCGTCGCGCTCGTGGTCATGCCTCCACCCTCCGCCCGCACCGCGCTCCCCGGGATCGTGCGCGGGCCCGATCCCCCTCCCCCGCCCGGGGGAGGCCCGTCGCCCGGGCTCCCCCTGGCTGTCGACCTCCTCACACCCGGCGCACAATCCCCCACCGCGCTCCCGCCGCCCCCTAAGGTGATCTTCCTCGGCGCGGACGCGGACCGGACGATGGGGTGGAGCAGATGAGCATGTCCCTCACGGCACATCAGCTGATCGGGCTGCTGGTCGACCCCGGCTCCTTCGTGAGCTGGGACGATCCGGTGACCACCGAACCCCGCGACGCCGAGTACCGGGCGAGCCTGACCCGCGCCCGGGAGCGCACCGGTATCGACGAAGCGGTCGTCACCGGCATCGGTCGGATCGGTGGCGGACAAGCAGCCCTGATCGCCTCCGAGTTCGGCTTCCTCGGCGGGTCGATCGGGGTGGCCACGGCCGAACGGATCACCCGGGCCGTCGAACAGGCCACCGCTGCCCGGCTCCCGCTGATCGCCCTCCCGGTCTCCGGCGGCACCCGGATGCAGGAGGGGTCGGCGGCATTCCTGTGCATGCTGCGGATCACCGCCGCCGTCCAGGCCCACCGGGCGGCCGGGCTCCCCTACCTCACCTATCTGCGCAACCCCACCATGGGCGGGGTGTTCGCGTCCTGGGGCACCCTCGGCCACCTGGTTCTCGCCGAGCCGGCGGCGCGGCTGGGCTTCCTCGGCCCGCGCGTGTACGAGGAACTGCGGGGCGTGCAGCTTCCGCCCGACGTGCAGCGCGCCGAGACGCTGGCCGAACGCGGACTGGTGGACGCGGTGGTCGCGCCCGAGGAACTGCGCGAGGTCCTGCGCCGCTCCCTGTCCGTCCTCACCCGCCGCGCGCTGCCCTCCCCCGCCGTTGTTCCTCGGTTCCCGGGCTCCGCCACCGCTACCGCCTCTGCCTCTGCCACCGCCTCTGCCACCGCCCCGGCCGAACGTCCCGGCGCCGCCGCCGAACGCCCCGACGCCTGGGAGGCCGTCCTCCGCACCCGTCACCCCGACCGCCCCGGCACCCGCGAACTGCTGCGCCGCACCACCGAGGAGCTCGTCCTCCTCGACGCCCCCGGCGGCCGCGACGGAGCCCTCGTCCGGGCTCTCGCGGTGCTGGACGGCCAACCCGCCGTGGTCGTCGGCCAGCAGCGCCGGGCCGGTGCCCAGGAACGCCCCTTCACCGCCGCCGACCTGCGCTCCGTCCGCCGCACCGCCCGGTTCGCCGAACAGCTCGGCCTCCCGCTCGTCACCGTCGTCGACACGGCGGGCGCCGAACTCTCCGCCCAGGCGGAGCTCGACGGCGTGGCCGTGGAGATCGCCCACTGCCTCACCACCCTCCTCTCCCTGCGAACCCCCGTTCTCGCCGTCCTCCTGGGCCAGGGATCCGGCGGCGGCGCACTGGCGCTGCTTCCTGCCGACCACGTCCTCGCCGCCGGCAACGCCTGGCTCGCACCACTCCCCCCGGAGGGCGCGTCCGCGATCGTCCACCGCGACGGCTCCCACGCCCCCGAACTCGCCCGCGCGCAGGGCATCGGCGCCCACGACCTCGCCGCCGTCGGCCTGGTCGACACCGTGATCCCCGAGCTTCCCGACGCCGCCGACGAGCCCGCCGCCTTCTGCGCCCGCCTCGGTCACGCCGTCTCCACCGCCCTCGCGACCCTCACGGCCACCCCCGCGTCCGACCGCCTCACCGCCCGCACCATCCGCCACCGCCGCCTGGGCGACCTCGTCACCTGACGACGGGGACCGGGCTCCGAGCTTGTCGGGCCTCGGGGGATGCCGGGCTACGGGGATGCCGGGCTTCGCCCCGTGCTCCTGTGGTGCCGGTCTCAGATCAACGGCGACGTGGTGTGCCGACGGCGCGGCCCTGGGTGACGGGGGCGGCGTTCAAACGGTGAGTGCGCTCACAGGGAATCCGTCGGCACGACGGCCGGTAGTGCTCACGGCCGGTGCGGCGCGGGCACCGAATCCGCGCAGGTCAGGGCCGCCCGTCGGCGGCCTTCGAATCGACGGCACGCGAGACCGCTACGACGGGGCGTCGTAGCGGAGGGGTCTTGGCGGTGGCCGATCCCGTCTGTCAACAATGGCTCTCGTCGCCAGCCGTACCCGGTACCTGTCCCACCGGAGTACGGCTCTTCACGAACTACTGCCGGTGCGCGCCCCGCGACCGTTACGGCCCCTGTCCGGCCACGGTCCGGGCGGGGCGAGCACCGGCCCAACCTGATTGAGGTCTTGTTCTTCATGCCCGCTTTCAAGCTTCGTATGCGTACCTCGGCCGCTCTTCTTGCCGGTGCCGCCGGTCTGACCGCGATCGGCGCGGGTGTCATGCCCGCCACCGCGTCCGCGGCGACCGCCTCGCCGCAGGCCATCGCCGCGCAGATCGTGCCGGCGAACCAGCTCTCCTCGTTCAGCCAGATCATCGCCCACGAGTCCAGCTGGAACGTGACCGCGACCAACCCGAGCTCGGGTGCGTACGGCCTGGCGCAGGCGCTGCCGGGTTCCAAGATGGCCACCCACGGCTCCGACTGGAAGACCAACGCCACCACCCAGATCCGCTGGGCGCTGGACTACATGAACAGCCGCTACGGCAGCCCGAACGCCGCCTGGACCTTCTGGCAGAACCACCACTGGTACTAAGCCGACCCGAGGAATCCTCCACGGCGACGGCATCCGGACCAACTGTCCCCCCTCACCCCGGGGTCGGACAGGGACCACCGGGGTGACCGGGGCCCGGCCGCGCGCGATCCGCGCGGCCGGGCCCTCGGCCGTTCCCGCGGTTCCCGCTTCCCTGCCCGCCGGTCGCGTGTCCGCCCGCCCTGTCGTACCCAGCGGATATATTCGGGCCGAGACGAAGTCCCGCCATCGTTCGGGCCGTGCCCGGTCCCGCCCCGCCCCGTTCGAGGAGCACCCGGTGCCCAAGCCCCCGCGCCCGGCGACCGCCACCACCCGGACCGTGGCGCAGGTCAACCAGACCGTGCTGCTGGAGGTGCTGCGCCGCAACGGCTCGCTCTCCCGGCAACGGCTGGCGACCGAGAGCGGACTGTCCACCGCGACCGTGCACCGTCTGGTCGAGGCCCTGCGCACGGCCGGGCTGGTCGTCGTGGAGCCCGAGCGCGCGCCGTCCAGCGGCGGCCGCCCGCCACAGCTGATCCGCTACAACGCCGGGGCGCAGACCGTCCTGGCCGTGGCACTGCGACCGCGCCGCGTCGTCGGTGTGGTCACGGACCTGCACGGCACGGTGCTGCACGAGGCCGAACGGCAGTGGGCGCCGGCGCTGGGCCCCGACCGCACCCGTGAACCGTCCGCCGAGGAACTCACCGGACCGCTGCTGGCGCTCGTGGACGGCCTGAACCGCTGGGCCGCGCGGCACGCGGGCACACCGCGCGCCCTGGTGGTCGGGGTGCCCGGTGCGGTCCGGGACCGGGGCACCGGGCTGGTGGAGTTCGCACCGGCGCTGGACTGGCCCGGGCTGCGGTTGCGCGCCCCGCTCCAGGAGCGGCTGGGCGTGCCGGTGGCGGTCGAGAGCAATGTCGATCTGGTCGCGCTGGCCGTCCAGCACACCGAGGCCGGCGCGGGTGCGAGCGACCTCGTCGCCGTGACGGTCGGGATCGAGGTCGGCGCCGGGATCGTGCTCGGCGGCCGGCTGCACCGGGGACGGCTGGGCTCGGCCGGCGCCCTCGGCCACCTGATGACCGACTGCCGGGCCCTGGAGCGTCCGGCGGGGCGCACCGGCGACACCCAGGCGAGGCTCGGTGACCGGGCCGTCGACCTGCGGATCACCGAGGCCGGACTGGCCGTGTCCGGGAGTTCGACCGAGCGGGTCGCCGAACTGTTCCGGCTGGCCCGGGCGGGGGTGCCGGCGGCGGTGCGCCTGGTGGACGAGTTCACCGACGACCTGGCCCTGCTGGTGGCGCGGACCGTCAGCGTCCTCGGCCCCGAACTCGTGGCCCTGGGCGGGCGACTGCTGCGCGAGAGCGGTGGCGGGATGCTGCCCGCGATCGAGTCCCGCCTCCAGGGCCGGGTGCCGGTTCTGCCGCAGCTGATGACGATCCCGGCCGGCGCCACCGAACTGGCCGGCGCCATCGCGGCCGCCGTCCGGCTCGCCGACGGGGCCACGTTCATCACGCGCTGAGCCGCGGCGCCGAGCCGGGGCGCTGAGCCAGGGCGCCGAGCCGGGGCGGTGCCTCCTGTCCCTGCCCCTGTCCCGACTGCTTCCTCCCGCTGTTCCCTCCGGCCGGCCGGTCAGGACCGCCATGAGGCCGGGGCGTTGTGTGGTCACGTCGCACCGTCGGTTCCGGACCGTTCGTTCCACCGCGTGCCACCACGGTCCGCCCGGACGAACGGCTACCGGCGGTTCCTGTCGTACCAAGAAATACTCACGACCACCGGGCCGGGTGTTCGCCGGGGCCGGCTACGACTGTGCGGCCGTCCCGCTCGCGGCAGCCGCCCTGGCACGGGGCACCCACGACCGCGCCTCGCCCCGCCTTCGCCGCCCCGGCCCGCCCCGGCCCGGTGTCAGCCGGACTCCGCCGCCAGGCCCAGCAGTTCACGGGTGCGGCGGTACTTGGCGGCCAGCCTGGCGGCGGTCGCCGGGTCCAGGCTCGCCAGTCGGGCCGGGTCGGAGTTGTGCGCGAGGTCGGCCTGCTTGACGACCAGGGCACCCGGCGTGGCGAGAATGCGTGCGGTGTACTCCTCCAGCGGCTCGCCGGGGCGCTTGGTGAGCGCGTCCACGATGGCCTTGGTGGCGTCGCTCAGCGCGGCACCGGCCAGCCACTCGCGGGTCAGCGCGTCGTCCTCGACGGCGTCGTGCAGCCAGCCGGCCGCGATCTGCTCGGCGCTGCCGCCCCGTGCCGCCACCCCGTGGGCGACCGCCGCCAGGTGTTCGGTGTAGGGGTGACCGTTCTTGTCGGTCTGTCCCGCGTGCGCGTTCCGGGCGATCCGCTCGACCTCGGCCAGGCTCAGGTGGTCCACACCGCCCATCGTAGGCACCCGGCCCGCCCGGCCGCACGGGGGCCTGCCCACCGACGGCGTCCGGGCGGCTGATTGACTTCCGAGGTCCCACCACCAGGGCGGCACGGACCACGGCCGTCCGCCCGACCACCATGCCGACGACCGCTCCGACGATCACGCCGACGACCGCGCCGACCACAGCGCCGAGGAAGCCATGCCGAGTCTGCACCCGCTCCTGTCCGGTTTCGCCCCGATCTGGGCCCTGACCGGTGTCGGTTACGTCCTCGGCCGCAGCAGACTGCTCGGCGACCAGGCCGAGCAGGTGCTGAACCGGTTCGTCTTCCACGCGGCCATGCCCGCCGCACTGTTCCTGATGATCGCCCGTACGCCGCTGGACCGGTTCGCCAACTCCTCCATGCTGGCGTTCACCGCGAGCACCGTGGTGGCGGGCGGGCTCGGACTGTTCGCCTCTTACCGGCTGTTCGGCCGGGCGCTGCCGGAACGGACGCTCGGCGGAATGGCCGCCGGGTACGTCAACTCGGCCAACCTCGGCATACCGGTGGCCGTCCAGGTACTCGGCGACGCCTCGTTCGTCGGCCCGGTGGTGCTGTTCCAGATCCTGGTGGTCACCCCCGCGGTACTGACCGTGCTCGACTCCGGCCGGGCGGGTCTGCGGGCGGCGCTCACCCTGCCGCTGCGCAATCCGATCCTGCTCGCGGTGGCCTTCGGCGCCCTGCTCTCGGCGACCGGCTGGCGGCCGCCGGCCGAGCTGAATCGATCCTGCGAACTGCTGGGCGGGGCGGCGGTACCGACCGCCCTGGTGGCGCTCGGCCTGTCGATCTGCCACCCGCCCGCGGTCACCGGCGCCTCCCGCTACCTGGAGGTCGGGACGGCGGTCGCGATCAAGAACGTCGTCCAACCGCTGACGGCCTGGGCGGTCGGCGCCCTCGTGCTGGACCTGCCGCCCCACCAACTGCTCACCGTGGTCCTGTTCTCGGCCCTGCCCACGGCGCAGAACGTCTTCACCTACGCCCGCGAGTACGACCACGGCGCCGTGTTCGCACGGGACTCCGTCCTCGCCTCGACGCTCGTCTCGATGGCCACCCTGTCGCTGGTCGCCTGGGCGCTCGGCCCGGCGTAGTCGCTCCCGCTACTCCGCCCTGGCCGCGGCCACCACCCCGGTCATCGCCACCAGGAACCTTCGCGCCACGGCGAGTTCCGTCTCCCCGAAGGCGCCCATCGCGGCCATCAGATCGGCGACCAGACCGCCGAAGAACGCTTCGCCCAGCTCGATCGCACGCTCCTCCACCAGTAACCGGACCTTGCGGCGGTCCTCCTCGTCTCGCTCGCGCCGGATCAGCCCCGACCGCTCCAGCCGATCGACCAGCCCCGTCGTCCCGGCCGAGTTCAACCCCAACGCCGCACCGAGCCGCCCCGGAGTCACCACCGCCCCGGCCCGCTCGGCGTCCAGCAGATGGATGAGCCCCCGCAGATCCGTCGGATGCAAGCCGTTCCGTGCGGCGAACTCGGTACCGAACAGGTCGAGTTCGGACGTCAGCCCACGCAGCAGTCGGATCAGCTGTGTCGGCGTCTGCGACGGCTCCACCTCATCGCCCCTTCCCCGGAGTCCCTGAACACGCCCAGAACCCCACCCCTACCCCCACCCACCCCGGCCGACGCCCTCCATCACCCGGCCACCCGGCACGACCAGCCCGACCTCGGCGTCCCGCCTTCCCCGCTCCGGTCCGCCTCGGCCACCGGTCCGGCCCGAGCAGCGGATCACGATGGTCCACGTGATGCGCCGAAGGGGCCGCCCCGGCCGACGCGACGCGGCGCCCGGGGCGGCGCCACGAGAGCGCCGCACCGGGCGAACCGTCCACTGGGCCACCACGAAGCCCGGCGACCTCCCCGACGGCGGCAGCCACAAGAGCCTGGCCCGCCGGACGGCCCGCAGAACCCGCGCCGACGCGGACCGCTCCTACGTGCCCCGCGCCTCCGAAGCGTCCCGGTGTCCGGGTCCGTCGAGGCGCGCGCCGGGCGGGTGGCTGTGGCCACCGCCGGGAAGGGGAGCGAGCATGGTCGGCGGAAGCCGTCGGGGTCGACACGGAGGTGGCGATGAGGGTCGTGTTCGTGCACGGGGCGTGCGTGCGGGACGGGTCGTGGTGGTGGCGCCGAACCGCCGAACTGTTGCGGGAACGCGGGGTGCCGAGCGCGGCCCCGGAACTGCCGAGCTGCGGCGAGACGGGCCTCCCTGCCGGCGCCGGCGGGCCCGGGCTGCCCGAGGACGTGGCGGCGGTACGACGAGTACTGCGGGCCGACGACGGGCCGACCGTCGTGGTCGCCCACAGCTACGGCGGAATCGTCACCGCGGAGGCCGCCGCGGGGGTCGGCTCCGTGCGCCATCTGCTGCTGGTCTCCAGCTACCTGCCCGAGGTCGGGCAGAGCCTGTCCGACTTCGGGGACGACGGCCCCGCCCCTTTCCTGGACGTCGACCCCGGCACCGGGACCTTCGGCGTCCGGCCCGAGCTGCTCGTGGACACCTTCCTCCAGGACTGCGGTCCGGAGGACCGGACAGGGGCGGCGGACCACCTCGCCCGGCAGAGCGCGCACGTGACGACACAACCGGTCGGCGCGGCCGCCTGGCAACAGGTGCCCTCGACCTACCTCGTGTGCGCCCAGGACCGGGGCACCCCGCCGCGCCTGCAACGCGACTTCGCCCGCCGGGCCGGCAGCGTCGTCGAACTCGACGCCGGCCACCACCCGTTCCTGTCACGCCCCGAGGCGGTCCGGGACCTGCTGCTGAGCCTGTGACCGCGGCCCGGCCCGGCGTCGTTCACCCGACCGGGCCAGCGGCCCTCGCTCAATAGATCAGGTACCCGGGCCGGTGCCCTTCGTCGTCGATCTCCCCGGTCGCCTGAGCCCGTAGCTTTCGCGAAAGTGCCTCCAGGGCCCGGGAGGCCGCGACCTCCTCGCCGATCCTGGCGAGCGGGCGGTCCTCCGCACTCTTGGTCGACTCCCCGTGCGCCGTGAGACCCGGCGCACGGGCGCCCGTCAGCCTCGCCTGGCATCCGGTGTGAACACCGTCCTCCTCGAAGCTCAGCTCCACATCCCACTGGTTGTGCATGCCACACCTCCTGGCGCCGGCGCACGTCGCGCCCGCTCGGGCCGGTCCGGGCAGTGCTCCCGCGGCGGCCGCTCACACCAGCGTGCGCCCGTCGGCACGGCAGCGGCAAGCGGGCCCGGGCGGGACAGCACCCGGCGCCACGCCCGGGGCGTTCCGGGGGTCGGTACCCCACCCCGGCGGTAGGCTGGCCACAGCGCGTCAATGCCGCGAAAACCCTGCTCCGGAACACCGGAACCCGCCTCGGCGCACCCCGTCGAGGCCCCGGAGCCCGGCGGTGCGGCGCGGTCGGCAACCATCGGGCGGTCCATCCGTGGCGGTCTTCCTCCTGGCTTTGAGTGCCGCCTGCTTCCTGGGCCTCGGATTCGTCCTCCAGCAGCACGCGGCGCAGCGGGCCCCGCGTGCCGACCTGCTGCACTGGCGTCTGCTGCTGGACCTGCTGCGGATGCCGGAGTGGCTGCTCGGCACCGGGTTCATGGTCATCGGGTTGATCCTCTCCGCGCTCGCCCTCAACCAGGGCGAGGTCTCGCTGGTCGAACCCCTTCTCGCGACCAACCTCATCTTCGCGATGGCACTCGCCAGAGTGCTCACCCGCCAGACGCTCGGACGCTCCGGCTGGGCGGGGGTGGTGCTGCTGGCGCTCGGCGTGACCGTGTTCATCGTGGCCGGCCGCCCCACCGGCGGAGGCCCGCCGGCGAGCGAACTGCGGCACTGGCTGGTGATCGGAACGGTGGTCGGGCTGACTCTGCTGCTGGTCTCGTTCGCCCGCCGACTGCCGTTGTTCGAGGAGGCGACCCTGCTCGCGCTGGCCGCGGGTCTGCTCTACGGACTCCAGGACGCGCTCACCCGCACCACCACCCAGCGGCTCGACCACGAGGGACTGGACGCCGTCCTGCGCAGTTGGCAACCGTATGCCGTCGTCGCGGCCGGTGTGGTCGGCCTGCTGCTGGTCCAGAGCGCGTTCGAGGCCGCACCGCTGCGAATGTCCCTTCCCGCACTGACGGCCGCGCAGCCGATCTCCGGCATCGCCTGCGCGGTCGGCTTCCTCGGCGACCGTCTCCGGGTGACCCCGGGCGCACTGGCCTGGGAGGTGATCGGTCTGATCGCCATCGTGATCGGTGTCGTGGTGATCGGCCGCCACCCCGCTCTGCCGGGCACCACCGGCACCGGTGGCACTGGTGGCACCTCCGGCACTGGCACCGACGACGGTCCGGAGCCGGCAGCTCCGACCGACCGACCGCCTGAGACCTCCACCGGCGATGTCCCCGGTACCGGCGGTCCCGCCGACACCGGCTGATCGCCCGCCGTCCCCCGGACGTTGACCGACCGCCCCATCGCCGACCACCGGAGACCCCATGTGCTGGAGTGCCCAGGCGGACCTCGTCGTCGGCGGCGCCGTGACCGCGGTCGGCGTGCTCTGCCTCGTACGTGCCCACCGCGCCGGCCGACCCGAGCGCCTGCCGCTCGCCGCTCTCCCGCTCGTCCTCGGGGTGCACCAGCTGATCGAGGCCGCGGTCTGGGCGGGCACCGACGGCGACCTGCCGCCCGCAGCGGCCGCCTGGGCCCGCACCGCCTGGGCGGTGATCGCCCTGCCCCTGCTCCCGCTCCTGGTCCCGATCGGCGTCCGCTGCGCCGCCCGGGTCGACCGTCCTCGTCAGCGGCTGCTGACCGGGTGCGTGGTCCTCGGCCTCCTCGTCGCCGTGCCCTTGGCCCACACCGTCGCCACCCGTCCCGTCGGCGCCACCGCCCATGCCCACACCCTCGACTACCGCCTCGGTGCGCCGTACCCCGCGCTCCTCCTCGCCGGCTACCTCCTCGCCACCGTCGGCTCGCTCCTCCTCAGCGGAGACCGCCTCCTCCGCCGTCTCGGCCTGCTGACCGGAATCGGCGCCCTGGTCTGTGCCCTCCTCTGGCAGCTCGCTTTCGTCTCGACCTGGTGTGCCCTCGCCGCCCTCACCTCCGTCCTGCTTCTCCGGTGGACGGCCTCACCACCTCCCTCTTCTCGCCTCCGGAGCCCGTAGCCGCCTCGTCCGACACCGACTCCGGTCGCCGGCCGGGATGTCCGGCGTTCCGGTGGCTGTCGCCGCCCGGTCCCGCGGTGGTCAGCCGAGCACCGGGGCCGTCGGGCCCGGGACCTTCTGCTCCGGGGAGCTGCTCACGTCCGGGACCGCCGCCGGGGCACGGCCACGCTTGCGGTCCATCTCCCGCCACTCGGGCCGCAGGCCGGACAGGGTGGTGGTGGCGATGTACAGACCGCCGCACGTGAGCAGCACCGGTATGAGCCCCACCATGGACACGGCCGCACCCGCGAGCAGGCCGCCCACCGGGATACCCGCCCAGGCGAGCGAGTCGCCCAGCGCGTTGACCCGGCCCAACAGGTGACGGGGCACCCGCTCGAGCTGGACGGCACCGAGGATCGGATTGAGGAAGCCGCCGCCGAAACCACTGACCGCGAAGACCACGACCACCAGTGCCATCGGCGCGTCCATGGTGAGGACGAGGAAGCGCGGGGCACCGACGAGCAGGAAGCCGACGAAGAAAACTGTCCGGCGCGGCAGACGGTGCGCCACCACCGCCGCGATCAGGCTGCCGGCCACCGCCGCGATGCCCCAGGCACTCCCGGTCAGACCGATCGCCGCCGGGCCGCCACCCGATTCCTGCGCCCAGACGGGCACCAGCACGCTGAGGAACGCCGCGTCCAGCAGGTTGGTCACCGCGACCGTCACGATGACGGTCAGCAGCAGTGGCTCACCCCGCAGGAAGGTGAATCCCTCCCGGAACATGCGCCAGTAGCCGACCTGCTCGTCCCCGTCGACGGCGTCGGCCCGGCCTTCCGCCGGCGCGGCCGGCCCGGACGCCTCCTGCACTGCGGCCGAGCGCCCCATCCCCCGGGGAAGCGCGACGGCGATCACCAGTGAGCCGAGTGCGAAGGCGACCGCGTTGACCGTCAGACCGGCCATCGGGCCGAGCAGGGCGATCAGCCCGCCGCCCACCGCCGGACCGATCGTGGTGGCCAGCCGCTCCGTGACCCCGGACAGACCGGTGGCCCGCTCCATCGGGATCCGGCCCCGGTCGGCCGCCTCGGCGACCATCACCTCCTTGGCGAGGTCCCCCGGGCCGCGAGCGGCGCCGATCACGGCGACCATGACCAGCAGGAGCCAGAACGGCAGCAGGCCGAGCGCGTGCAGCAGCGGGACCAGGCCCGCCGCGGCGGCGCTCACCGCGTCCGTCGTCCAGGAGACGACGCGCGGACCGAGCCGGTCGATCACCGGGCCGGTGAACGCCTTGACGAGCACGTAGGGAGCCAGCTCGACGAACGCGACGACTCCGGTCATCGTGGCACTGCCGGTCGTGGCCAGCACGAACCACGGCAGGGCGATCGCCGATACCCGGGTGCCGGTCAGCGAGACGGCCATCGCCGTCAGCACCCCGGCCAGCGGCCGGAAGCTGCGGGCACCGGCGGCCGGACCGTCGGCGGCAGAGGACGTCGACCCGGGCGACGGCACCCGGGGCGGGGTCGCGGCCTCGGTGCTCATGACTGCTCCTCCGACGCGTCGTCGACGGTGGCCTGCGGCTCGGGAAGCACCTGGACGACCACGGCCACCCGGTCCGTTCCCTCGGGGACGGAGCTCCCCGGGGCTATGCGACGGTAGCGGGCGAACACCTCCGACATCTCCGTGGCCAGGGCCCGGGCCTCCTCCGGGGTCAGCTGGAACACCATGTCGCTGAAGTCCACCGCCTGCCGCCACTCCGGCGTCATCGTCTCGTAGGCGTTGAGTGCCGTCTGCGCCATCAGGGTGTGGGCCGCGACGATCGACCGCAGGTAACCGAGCGCCGCCTCCGGATCGTCGTCGGCCAGGCGGCTGTCCGTCCACCAGGTCACCTGGTGGACGGCCTTCCACCAACGGTCCCTGGCGTTGCCGCGTTCGGTGTCCTCGGCGACGAAGCCGGACGCCGCGAGCTGACGGAGGTGGTAGCTGGTCGCTCCCGAGTTCAGCCCCAGCTGCTCGGCCAGCTTGGTGGCGGTGGACGGGCCGTTCTTCCGGAGCAGCCCGATCAGCTGCACCCGTACCGGGTGGGCCAGGGCCCGCAGGCCCTTGGCATCGATCACGACATCGGTCTGCGGGTCCGGACTGTGCGGCCACCTGCGGTCATCGGTCATGGCAACACGATAGAACCGCAAAGGGTTCTTCGCAAAGGGTTTTTGCGAAGAACCCTTTGCGGTTCGAACAGGGGTCTCGCGCCGCCGCCGGACCGGCCGCCCACGGGCCCGGCGCGGGCCGGGGCTCAGTCCCGCGCGACGGCCAGCACCAGCACCACCGTGAGCCCGCCGCCGGCCGTCTGCTCCACTCTCAGCCGCCCCCCGGCCGCACGCACCAGCGCCGATATTGACGGCCCGACCGGCTCCGGCCTGCCCTTCCCCCGCCGGGGGACGGTCGTGTCCCCGGCGCCGCCGGTGGCCCAGCCGCTCCCCCCGCCACTGCCCGGGCCACCGGAGCCGCCGCCCGGTGCCCAGCCGGCGCCGGGAATCCCCGGCTCGCCGTACATCCCGGCGAGCAGCCACTGGCGGGCCTCGGGCGGCTCCGACGTCCCCCGGTCAACCACCCTCAGCTCCACCCGGGCGGGTTCCGCGGTCCACGCCGCCGCCCCGCCGATCGCTCCCCCGGTGGGCGATCCCCCGCTGAACGCCCCCTTGCCCAACGCCCCTTTGCCCAGCGCCCCCTTGCCCGGCGAGCCCCTCCCGGAAGTCCCCCGGCCGAACATCCCTCCCGGCCCCACCCCGCCCCTGGCGCCGAGCAGGCCTTCCGGCCCCGGCAACGGATCGGCCCGGACCAGCACCCTGGCCCCCGCCGGACTCCGACGGATCGCGTGATCGACCAGCCCCGCCAGGGCCGCCTCCAGTCGGGGGGCGTCCGCGATCACGACCGGCAGCCCGACCGGAAGGCGCACCACCACCGAGGCTCCCCGGCCACCGCCCCGCAGCACCCGTCCGACCACCTCGGCCACCTGCACGTGCCGCGCGTCGGGGACACAGCCGGCGGCCCGGTCGATCCAGCGCAGTCGCTCCAACTCGGGCCGCGACAGGAGCTGCGGCCCGGCCATGCCGCCGCCCGCGGACCGGCCCGGAGTCCCGGCACCCACCGTCCCGATCGGCGCGGCGAGCATCGACGCCTGCCGGTCCGGCTCGGGCCGGCCACCCCCGCCCACGCCCTTGAGCAACCGCGCGCCCGCCAGCGCCCCGGACCGCCCGAGCGGGCCGAGCCCGCCCAGCGCCCGGGCGCCCGTCGCGACGTAGCCCCAGAGCTTCCCGCCTGCCATCGCCCTGCCCTTCGTCCCTCGCGGACCCGGTCCACCACCGTGTGACGGACCGGTGCGAGCCGCATCCCCGGCCCTGCGCCAAGCCTGCGCCCCCGCCGCCCGGGTGACAATCCGGCCCCGGTGCCACACCAACCGCTGCTACCCCGCCGACCAGCGGGGCCGCCCTCCGGCAATCGGCGGGAGCACCGAACCGGCGCGCGTCGAACTGCACGCGCCCCCACCCCGGACGCCGACCCCTTCCGCACGCTGCCACGGCCGCCCCCGCACCCTCCGGCGGACGGCCGCGGACACCCGGCCCGATCCGGCCGGCGAACCTAGACTGACCCCATGGCCCGGCTCAACGACAAGGTCAGGGACCTGCTGCAGGAGTACGCCGACCTGATCTCGATCACCGGCGGCGACGCCTTCCGCGCCCGCGCCTACGAGAAGGCCGCCCGAGCGGTCGGCGGCCACCCCGTGGACATCGACGGCATGGACGCGAAGGGTCTCCAGCAGATCCCCGGGGTCGGCAGGTCCACCGCCGAGAAGATCGCCGAATACCTCACCGGTGGGCGGATCGAGGCCCTGGAGGCGCTCCGGGCCGAGATCCCGGCCGGAGTGCGCGCGATGATGTCCGTCCCCGGCGTGGGACCGAAGCGCGCGCTCGCGCTCCACCGCGACCTCGGCATCGCCTCCGTCGACGAACTCGCCGAGGCGATCCGCGCCGACCGGCTGAGCGAGGTCCCAGGCCTGGGCGAACGCAGCGGCGAGAAGATCCTGCACGGGATCGAACTGATCCGGCAGTCCGGCGGCCGGACCCTGCTGGACGCCGCCACGGCACTGGCCGACCGGATCGTCGCGGCACTGGCCGCCGTACCGGGGTGCACCCGCTGCGCGTACGCGGGTTCCCTGCGCCGGATGCGCGAGACGGTCGGCGACATCGACGTCCTGGCCACCGCCGAGGACTCGGCGCCCCTGATGGCCTCGCTCACGGCGCTCCCCTTCACGGCCGACGTCATCGGAAGCGGACCGACCAAGACCTCGATCCGCACCACGGACGGGATCCAGGTCGACCTGCGGGTGGTCCCGAAGGAGGACTGGGGTGCGGCCCTGGTCTACTTCACCGGCTCGAAGGCGCACAACATCAGGCTCCGGACGATGGCGGTACGGGCCGGCCTGAAGCTCTCCGAGTACGGGCTCTTCGACGCCGCGAGCGGCGAGAAGATCGTGTCGGCGACCGAGGACGAGGTGTACGCCGCGCTCGGCCTGCCCTGGATCGCGCCGCCTCTGCGCGAGGACCGGGGTGAGATCGAGGCGGCCCTGCGCGGTGAGTTGCCTGAGCTGGTCACCGAGGCGGACCTCCGCGGCGACCTGCACACCCACACCGACCTGACCGACGGGCTGGCCACCCTGGAGGAGATGATCGACACCGCGGCCGCCCGCGGCTACACCTACTACGCGGTCACCGACCATGCCCCGGACCTGGTGATGCAGCGGATGACGGACGAGAAGATGCTCGCCCAGCGGGAGCAGCTGCGCGCGCTGGCCGGGCGGCACCGGCGGATGCGGCTGCTGCACGGCACCGAGTTGAACATCGGACCGGACGGCAGGGTGGACTGGCCGGCCGAGTTCCTGTCCGGTTTCGACGTGTGCGTGGCGTCCGTCCACTCCCACTTCGGCGCGGACCGGGACGCCCAGACCCGTCGGCTGATCCGCGCCTGCGAGAACCCGCACGTGCACATCATCGGCCACCTCACCACCCGCCGGATCGGCCGGCGCGGGCCGATCGACGTCGACCTGGACGCCGTCTTCGCCGCTGCCGCCCGGACCGGAACCGCGATCGAGATCAACAGCTCGCCCCAGCGGCTCGATCTGCGGGACGAGGACGTGCTCCGGGCCAAGCGCCACGGCGTGAAGTTCTCGATCGACAGCGACGCGCACGCCACCCCCCATCTCGCCTACCCCAGGTACGGGATCGGCACCGCCCAGCGCGCCTGGCTCGGCACCGAGGACGTGATCAACACCTGGCCGTGGCAGCGCCTCAAGCGGTTCCTCCGCAAGGACGCGCTCCGCAGCTGAGCGTCCGACCGGAGTGGCCGGGGTGGCCGGGGTGGCTGACGCGGGGGCGTGCGACCAGAGCCGGAAATATGTCCGATTGATGGGAATTTTTTCCGAATATCCCTGGTGCGACGGCCTCCCGAGGCGCATCATGGTGGTGGACCTGCGAGGTAGCCGAGGAGGTTCGACCGCAGGAGGCAGTGGCGACAGATCGAGACGGATCAGGGTCTGCCGCTGGTACCTCGGTCGACGATCGAACTGCACAGGCCGGAGGACGGGACGTCCGGAGGCCACCCCCACCTCGCGGGTTCCGCATGTCCGGCCGGACCCCTCACCGGCCGGACATTCCGCTGTCGGCCCTCCGGCGCTGCGGCCCACGCCCGCGCCCGAGATCCAGGCCGCCGGCCACCGGCCACCGGCTTGGGCCAACTCCACTCAAAGCGAGACGAATTCGCTGCGAGCAAGGTCAAACTCCCTCGATCGAGGGAGGTACGGGACGCAGGAGAGGGGGATGTTACTCCGTGACCGAACAGAGAGTCGGACCGGCTCCGCCGGCTCCGAGGAGGGACATCCCCATGCACTTCCGCACCAGCACCACCGCCGCACCGGCCGACTCCCACCTGCCTTCGGGGTGCCCGTCCGGAACCACCGGGGCGCGGTACCGTTCATCCGGACCGACGCCGACACCTTCCCGGCCGGTTCACCGGGCCGACCCGCCGCGGCGCGCCGGTGCCGTCACCGTCCGCCCCAGCTCGCCGCACGGATCCGGAGAACCAGCCCGATGCCGACCCTCGACCGTCCGCGCTCCGGCCCCGTCCAGGCACTCCTCGCCCCGGCCTCCCCCGCCGGCCCCACCACGGCGACGGTCGGCCGCCGATGAGCGTCGCCTCCGGCCTCGACCGGCTCACCGCCGTCGGCCCGTACTTCGCGCTGGACACGGCCGGGGCGCCCGGTGAAGCTCCGCCTCCGGGCTTCCGACCGCTTCGAGATCTCTACGCCCCGGGCCGCGAGGGCCTGTTGGCAGGCCGGATCCGGGACGTCGGCCGGAGACTCGGCACGGCCGAGGCACGGGTCGCGGCCTCGATCCTGCACCTGGGCCTGGCCGCCAGGTTCTGCTCGGTGGGCCTCGGCGCCGCCGTACTGGTCGGCGACGTGCCCGACCTGACTCCCGATGAAGCGTGGGTCCGCGTCCCCGAACAGGGGCCGATCGACCTCTGGGCTCCCTACCGGCCCACGTCGACGGCAGGGCCCGGTTCCGCGCAGGCGCGCACGTCGGCCGATCCGGGTCGGCTCGCCGACCGCCTCCGCCGGGCCGTTGTCGAGGGGCAGTTGGCGGAGCTGGCGACTGCCGTCCGCTCCACGGTCCCGCTCTCCGACGGGCTGCTCCGGGGAAACGTGGCCTCCGCTCTGGCAGGCGCCCTGCGCGTGCTGGACGCCCACATCGCGCAGGCGGCTCCCGACAGCCTGTCCGTGGATCCGGGACTGGCCCGGACCCTGGTCGCCCGCGTACTCGACCGACCGCCCCTGGCCGGCACCGGAACCCTGACCGTCGGCGGCGCTCGGGCCGGTACCGGGTTCCGACGCACCAGTTGCTGCCTCTACTACCGGGTCGGTCCGCAGGCCGGCGTCTGCGGCGACTGCTGCTTCACCAGTCCACCGCGCCGCTCCTGAACCGCGCCGCCCCCGACCGAGAGCCGAAATGAGCCAGGGCCGGTCCGGACGCCCGACCGCCCGACGGCACCGCCCGCAGTCCCGGGCGCTCTACCGCTCCAGGGTCGCGGCCAGCAGATTGGGGTCGGTCCTCGAGTAGAAGGCCGCGCTGGCCACGTAGACGCGGTCACCCCGGATCCCGACCGAGGTCGGGTTGGAGAGACCGTCCGAGGCATCGAGAACGGTGTGCCGGGTTCCGTCACCGTGGAGGTAGACGGCCTCACTGGAGGTGTTGAGCGCCGCGATCAACTCGTCACCGGTCCCGACGAAGGCGAAGTCGTCGAGCCCCGCGAGCCCGTCGGCACGAACCTCGACCGGACCCGCGGAGCCGTCCTGGCCGATCGGGATCCGCAGCAGCGAGCCGGTGTCGGTGTTGCCGACCCAGACGGCGCCGCGGTGGACCTTCAGGCCGTTGGCGCCGAAAGCCCCGGTGGGCCTGAGGCGGGCGTCGTCGGACCAGACCACCGGGGCGCCGCCGGCCGTCGGCACCACCCGGACCAGCCCGAGCGCCGAGTCGGCCGAGTACAGCACACCGGCGCGCTCGTCCAGAGCGAGTCCGTTGGGCAGGCTGTTCGCGGGGAGGGCGGCGATGCGCTCCGGCCCGCCACCGGGGCAGATCCTCCAGATACCGGTGAGGTCCTCGGTACCGGTGGCGTAGGCGAAGTAGAGCGTGCCGTCGTGGGCGCGGGCCAGGCCGGAGACTGCGGCGGCACCGACGACCGGAGTCACGGGGTGTGCCGGTGCGGGCATGTCGGCCAGGACGGCGGGCCGGCCGGCCCGGTCGAGGTGGACGACCTGGCGGGCGAAGGAGAGGGTGAGGTCAACCGAGCCGTCGGGTTCGACGGCGATGTTCTCGGGCTGGCGGCCCTGGGACAGATCGAAGTGGGCGACGATCCGGGGCTGCGAGAGCGGTGGCGCGACGGCGAGCGCCGGCGTCGCGGCGAGCAGCACCACGGCGACAGCGGTGACCGGCACTGCTCCCAGCACCCGGTCGGTGAGGGCGGCACGGGGAGGACGGGCGACGGAGGACGCCGGGGCCGCACAAGAGCCCTGTTGTGTCGAGCACTTACGGGCACGGCGGAAGGAGCGAGGCACAGTGGTACTCCCCTGGGGCGGCGAACGGACGGGGCGGCGCCCCCGTCGGCAGAGCACGCCCGATCCTGCCATCCGGGAGGCAGCGGGCTGTGCCGCCACGCAGATCACGCGCTCCACCGCACCGGGTCGTCGGCGCGCGCCTCGACGACTGGGGCCCGCAACCGGCTTGTCCAGGGCCGGTTGCGGGCCGCCGATCCCCACCCGGGATCGATGCCCCTGTCACCGGGTGAAGTTCTCGCACGAAGTTGACGGACAATCAGATCGCGGCCGCCGACTCCTCGATTTCCTCCTCGATTTCCCCCTCCGCTCCAGCCCGCTCCCCCGGCACCCCGGCTCCCGGCGCCACACCGGTCCGACCGACCGGACCGACCCGACCACCGACACCCCCGGCAGCCCCGGCAGCCCCCGCACCGACCGCGGTCGACGTCGCCGCCCGGCCGCGCCGCTCGTACCGCGCGGCTCCGAGCACGAGCACGCCGGCCGCCGCCAACCACAGCACCAACGTCAGGAGATGTCCCCCGAACCCGGCGCCGCCGTCGAAGTAGAGCAGACTGCGGGCGCCCTCCAGGAAGCCCGCACCGGCCCAGAAGGAGTGCAGACCGCCGAAGAAGCCGTTCTGGAGCTCCGGCCGGTAGACACCGCCGGAACTGGTGAAGTTCAGCATCACGAACAGCACCATCATCGCCAGCGTGGTCCACCGCTTGAGGAAGGTGTGCAGACCCGTACCGATCCCGATCACCCCGGCCGAGTAGAGCCAACCGAGCGCCCAGACCCCGGCCAGGTCGTGGTCGACCACATGGAAGACGGGTCCTGCGGTGAGAATCCCGATCACGCTCACCGCCAGGGACACGGCCAGTCCGACCAGCACCCGGATCCGCATGGCCAGAGCCGCGCCCGCCGCACCGATCACCGCGACACTGCCGTAGGAACCGATGCTGAGCGCGACCAGCAGGAAGAACAGACCTTGACCGGTGGGGTCGCCCTCGCTCGGGGTGGTGAGGTCCGTGACCGCCAGGGGGACGCCCTGCTGTGCGGCCACCCGCTGGAAGACCTTCTCGGCCGCCATCGCCGAGGTGTCCGAGTTGGCCTTGGCGACCAGCAGTTCGGGGTGGCTCGCATCGGGGAGGAAGGCGCCGACCAGGTCCCGGTCCAGCAGTTCCTGTTCGGCGGCGGCCCGGTCCGGCAGCGTCGTGACGTCCAGCGCCTCGCCCGCCCGGCCCTGCACCGCCCCGGCCAGCGCCCGCACCTCCGGGGCGACGCCCACGACCGCGACCTTCAGGTGGTGCGGCTCGGGCTGATGGAAGGCGCCCTGGTAGGCCAGCGCCATACCGAGGCACATCAGCAGCGGGGTGAGGAGGTGGAACGCCAGGTGCTTGAGCGGGTGTCCTGCGGCGGGCGCGACGGCTGTGGTCCGGGGTGTGCTCATGAAGTTCGGTCCGTCCTCCGGCGGTCGCCAGCGAAGATGGCAGGGAAAGATGGTAAATGCAACTATCTGGATGCAGTGTACAACCACCTCGGGGGCGAGCCGAAGCCCGCCCCCGATCAGCCCACGCCCCGCAGGGCGGCAGCGCCACCGGCGCCGGGCGCGTCACCCCAGGTCGAAGACCCCGTACGAGAACCCGTCCGCCCGCAGCTCGCCCGCCGCTCCGATCCGCACACCCTGGACGTCCAGCGGGATGATCCCGCCCGGCCGACCCGCCCGATCGGCCCGGCCCGCCCCGGCCGCACCGACGCCGTCCAACAGCCCGTCGAGCGGGAGGACCGCCGGTTCCCGCCGCGGGTTGATCACCACCAGGTACCGTCCGGCCCGGGTGTACACCAGGGGGTAACCCGCATACCGGACCTCCACCGAGCCCCGGGCCCCGAGCCCCGGATGCTTGCGGCGCAGCGAGATCAGCCGTCGCACGGTGTGCAGCAACGAGGTCGGGTCGGCCCGCTGGGTGGCGACGTCCGGCCGGTGCGGCTCCGGATCCACCGGGAGGTAGAGCTTTCGCGCCGGGGCGGTCGAGAAGCCCGCGTTCGGACCGGGCGCCCACTGCATGGGTGTGCGCGAGCCCGCCCGGTTGTACGTCGGGCCGAGCACGCTGCCCTCGACATCGGCGAGGTCCGGCACGTAGCGCATGCCGATCTCGTCGCCGTAGTACACCGCGGGAAGGGTGGGCCAGGTCAGCACCAGGGCGAAGGCCGGGGCGAGTTGCTCGGCGGTGCGCGGGCCGGTCGCGAGCCGGGAGAAGTCGTGGTTGGCGGTGGGAAGCGCGATGTGCCCGGCACCCTCCGTCAGTTGGGCCGCCGAGCGCCAGGCATCCAGGAACGCTCGGGGCGTGCCGCGCCCCTCGGCCTCGAAGTAGCACGGGCCCTGCTTCCAGAACTCCTCCACCGTCCCGGCGTTGTTGTTCCAGAGCGAACGCAGCGGCAGGCCGTGGTCCGCGCCGCCGAACTGGAGCAGGAAGTCTGCGTGGAAGCCCGCGGCGACGGCGGCCGCCGGGTCGCCCCATTCGGCGAACAGGGCGGCCTGCGGGTGGTCGCGGTCGAGCCAGTCACGCAGCTCGGTCCAGAGCTTGCCCGTCTCGGCGAAGCCGGGGTCGTCCTTGACCAGCGAGGACGCCATGTCGACCCGGAAGCCCGCCAGCCCCAGACCGAGCCAGTGCGCCATGATCCGGCGCAGCGCGGCGCGGTTGGCGCGCGGCCCCTCGGCGTCGACGGGCTGGCGCCAGGGCTCTTCGGGATCCTCGCGCCCGTAGCCGAAGTTGAGTGCCGGCTGGCACTCGAAGAAGTTGGGCCGGTACCACCCGGTCCGGCCGCCCGGGGAGGCGACGAAGCCGTCCACCGGCCGGTCGGACCAGATGTAGCGGTGGTCGGACGGATCCTCGGCCGAGGACAGGAACCAGGGGTGCTGGTCGGACGTGTGGCCGGCGACCAGGTCCAGCAGGATCCGGATGCCCTTGCGGCGTGCCGCCTCGACCAGGGCGGCGAGGTCGTCGGCCGTGCCGTAGCGCGGGGCGGGCGTGAGGTAGTCGGTGACGTCGTAGCCCGCGTCGCGGAAGGGCGAGGCGAAGCACGGGTTCAGCCAGACCGTGTTCACGCCCAGCCAGGCGAGGTGGTCGAGGTGGTCGGTGATGCCCGCGAAGTCGCCGATGCCGTCGCCGTCGGAGTCGGCGAAGGTCTGGGGGTAGATCTGGTACAGCACGGCGTCGGTCAGCCAGTCGGGGCCGGGGCGGGTCGAGGTCATGGGTGGGATCCTCCTGCCGGGTGCCGGGGGGCTACCGATTCTCGTCGAATCCCCGTCGCCCCAACAGTCCGGCTCGGCCACTCCCGGACCGGTGCGGGACTCCTGGAAGGAGCCCCCGGCCGTGCTGCGCGCCCTCCCGAGCCCCTCCCACTCCTTCACGCCCCACGGTCGGCAGCCGCCAGGTCGGGCATGCCGCCGCACCCGACGCCGCGCATCGGCCACGGCGCGCACCGAGCGCACCACGCACCACGCACCACGGGGCGCGCATCACACCCGGCGCATCACACCCCGCGCATCACACCCGCGCATCACGTCCGGACCGACCGCGCGCGGGGCGGCAGCACTCGTCGCCGCCCCGCGAACGGAAACTCGCCGCGCCGGCCTCCCTCGCTACCGGGACGCACAGGCCTCCGTGAACGCCCGGGCCCGGCGGGTGATCTCCGCCCACTCCCCTGCTGCGACGGCCTCCGGCGGCACCACGTCCGTCCCGGCGCAGACGGCGAGTGCTCCGTGCGCCAGGAACTCCGCCGCGTTGCCCGCGTTGACACCCCCGGAGGCGACCAGCGGGACATCGGGGTACGGACCCCGCAGATCCTTGAAGTAGCCGGGACCGAACGCCCGGGCCGGGAAGATCTTCACCGCCGCGGCACCGAGGTCCACCGCCTGGGCGACCTCGGTCGCGGTGAGGGCGCCGAGGATCACCGGGACTCCTGCCGCGTGCGCGACATCCGCCACCTCGGGTCGCAAGCCGGGCGTGACGAGGAAGGACGCCCCGGCAGCGAGCCCCTGCTCGGCCTGCTGGGAGGTCAGCACCGTCCCGACCCCGACCCGGTGGCCGGCCTGCGCCGCCCGGTGCAGGTGGGTCGTCACATCGGGTGTGGTGAAGGTGAACTCGGTCCAGGTGATACCGCCGGCGGCGAGCGCGGCGCAGAGCGCGGCGGCGTCCGGTATCCGCGGCGCACGGACGACCGCGACCACCGGCGAGGCGGCGAGCGCTGCCCGCGCCGCTGCCGCCATGGCGGCAGCGGAGGGCCCGCGGCTCCCGGAGGCCGGGCTCCCGGCGCTCGGACCCGCCGGCTCCCGGTCCACCCAGCCTGCTTCGACCGACCTCGGACCGACTGAACTCGAATTCACGGCGTTCGCTTCCATTCCACTCGGACATTCCACTCGGATTCGCCTGGCACCCTGATTCACCAGGCACCTGATCAACGGGAACCGGCCCCAGCAGCACCGGTCCCACCGTCACACCCACAGCCGCACCCGCACCCGCACCCGCACCGACCACCGGCGCGACCGACTCCACAGCGCACGGCCGTCATACCGCCTCCGCCCCGCGCCCGGTCCGGCGCAGCGCCCGACCGGGCCGCGCGCCGGTGGTACGGCCCTGTTCCACCACGGCCACACCGTTCACATAGACGTGTTCCACACCGACGGCGGGCCGCCGCGGCTGCTCGAACGTCGCGGCGTCCTGGACCTGCTCGGGGTCGAAGAGGACCAGGTCGGCGTGGAATCCGGGGGCGATCCGCCCACGCCGGTGGAGCCGCAGCCGGGCCGCGGGCCGACCGGTCATCCGGGCGACCGCTTCTTCCAGCGTGAGCACGCCGGACTCGCGGACGTAGCGGGCCAGGTAGCGGGGGAAGGTGCCCCAGGCCCGCGGGTGCGGGCGCGCACCGACCAACAGCCCGTCGCTGCCGACGGTGTGCACGCGGTGACGCATGATCGCCCGGACGTTCGCCTCGTGGCCGACGTGCTGGAGGATGGTGGTGGCCAACTCGTCGCGGAGCAGCAGGTCGAGGAAGACCTCCGTGCCGCTCCGTCCCTGCTCCGCCGCGAGTTCGGCGACGGTCCGGCCGACCGAGTCGGCGAGTCCGGGGGCCCGGACGCCGGAGAGCTGGATGGTGCTCCAGTCGGTGACCACGCCGTGGCAGCCGTCGCTGCCCTTCTCCTCCACCTCGTACCGGATCCGCTCGCGTGCGACCGGGTCGCCGAGTCGCGCCAGGGTGGCCTGCGGTCCGCCCTCGGTGGCCCAACTGGGCAGCAGGGCAGCCAGGGTGGTGGATCCCGGCAGATAGGGGTAGCTGTCCAGGGAGAGGTCCACACCGTCGTCCAGGGCCCGGTCGAGCAGGGCCAGCAGCTCACCGGCACGGCCCTCGTTGACGCCGAAGTTCATGGTGGCGTGGGTGAGGTGGAGCGGGCAGCCGGACCGCCTGGCGATCTCGACCATCTCCGCGTAGCCCTCCAACGCACCAGCCCCGTAAGAGCGTTGGTGGGGGGCGTGGAAGCCGCCGAAGCCCGCGACGACCCGGCAGAGTTCGACCAGTTCGGCCGTTCCGGCGTACATCCCCGGCGTGTACGTCAGACCGCTCGACATCCCGACCGCACCCTCGATCAGACCCTGCGCCAACAGCTCGCGCATCCGGTCCAGTTCGGCGGCGCTCGGAGCCCGGTTGTCCCACCCCATGGCGAGCATGCGCAGCGAGCCGTGCGGCACCAGGTAGCAGGCGTTGACGGCGGGGCCGGTCCGGTCCAGCCGGTCCAGGTAGCCGCCGACGGTGCGCCAGTCCCAGTCGAGGTCGTCCGGATCGCCGTTCCAGCCAGCGATCTGGCGGCGGAGCGCGGGCAGGGTGGTGTCGTCGACCGGCGCGTAGGAGAGGCCGTCCTGGCCGAGGACCTCGCAGGTCACGCCCTGGGTGACCTTGGCCGGGTGCTCCGGTTCGCGGAGCAGGGCGAGGTCGGAGTGGGCGTGCATGTCGATGAACCCGGGAGCCAGGACCAGCCCGTCCGCGTCGATCGTCCGCACCGCACCACCACCGGACCGACCCGCACGGCCACCGCCACCGCCACTGGCACCGGCACCGGCACCGCCACTGGCACCGGCACCGGCACCACCCGACCGCCCCGACCGCCCCGACCGCCCCGACGCCACGGTCCCGCCCGACGCAACCGAACCGCCCCGCGCCGCCGAACCGCCCGGCGCCCCGACCTCGACGATCACCCCGCCGGCGATCCGGACGTCCGCCCGGAATCGTCCCGCCCCCGTGCCGTCCACCACCGTGGCGCCACGGAACAGCACGTTCCCACCACCCGCGGCGCTCATCAGAAGAACGTCCTGACCAGCCCGGTCACCTTCGGCTCGGCCGCCGAGGCGTCGTCCAGCACCGGGATCAGCGTCCACTTGTCGAAGGCGGTGCACGGGTGCGAGATACCGAGCCGCAGCACGGCACCGACCGGTGCGAGGTCGCCCGCGTCCCGGAGGAACGCGTGCTGGTCGTTGAGCGCGGTGATCCGCGCGGCCGTGCCCGTCAACTCCGCCCCGCCCCTGACCAGATGCGGCTCCGGCAGGCCCTCGTCGAACGGCAGGTCGCGCTTGCCCGCGTCCAGCAGCGCCAACTGCTTCTCCGGCCGGGACACCACTCGCGCCCACCCGTGCAGTGCGCCGCGCAGCGCCCCGCCACGACCGGCGGCCGGATCCCCCGCTCCCCGGGCGAGCGGCGAGATCCCGCGGTAGAAGCCGTCGTCGTGCGCCAGGTACGCACCCGACCGCAGTACCACGAGGGCCTCCGACAACGCTCCCAACTCCTCGGCCACCAGGTCGAAGTAGGCGCTGCCGCCGGCGGTGACCACCGGCGCGGACCCCTCGGCGTACCGCCCGGCCAGCCGCCCGTGCAACTCGGCCAGCGACCGAAGGTACCCGCGCACCGTGCCGAGCCCGCCCTCGCTCGCGTCGTGCGCCAGCGCCCCCTCGTACCCGCCGATGCCGGCGAGCCGGAGGGTCGGCGCACGGCGGACGGCATCCGCGATCTCCACTGCCCCGTCGACGGTGCGCGCGCCGGTACGCCCGCCGGGGCCACCGAGTTCGACCAGCACCTCGACGGCGCGCTCGGCACCGGCCGCGCTCAGTGCCTCGTCCATCAGCCGGACGCTCTGCACCGAGTCGACCCAGCAGGCAAAGGCGAAGTCGGCGTCGGCGGCGAGCTCTCCCGCCAGCCAGCGCAGGCCCGCCGGGTCGAGCAGGGAGTTGGCGAGCAGCAGCCGCCGCACACCGAAGGCGCGGGCGACCCGGAGCTGCGGCAGGTTGGCGAGGGTGATGCCGTGGCTGCCCGCGTCCAGCTGCGCCTGCCAGAGCGCGGGGGCCATGGTGGTCTTGCCGTGCGGGGCGAGCGCCACGCCGGCGTCCGCGCACCAGCGGGCCATGGTGCGCAGGTTGTGGTCGAGCGCGCGCCCGTCGAGCGTGAGCAGCGGGGTGCCGAGGTCCGCCAGGGTGGGTCCGGTGGCCAGGTACTGGCGGACGGTCAGACCGTCGGCGGCCGGCGGCAGCGCCTTGAACCGCCAGTCGAGCGCCTCCTCGGCGAGTGCGGCCACCGCAGCGGCATCGATACCGCCACCACCACCGCCGCCACCGGGCCCGCCGACGCCGAGACCGCCACCACCGGGACGGTCACCACCGCTACCGCCGTTCCCGCTACCGCTGCCGTCGCCGCCACTGCTCGCGAAGGTCTGGTACACCGTCTTCCTCCATCTGCCATGTTGCAACATGCGCAATGAGGGTTGCACATGCTGGCAGCACGGTTCTAGCATCGGCGCCGGACGAAGGTCAACGACAGCCGCCCGCCGCACGCGGGTCAGCCAGGCTCGCCGCAGCACCCCCACCCCGGCAGGCCGCAGTACTCCGAGGAGCCCAGCAGATGCCACGCCAGGACGCCGCCGCGAGCGAGGCCACCCCGTCGCCCGGCGATCCGACGGCCGAACCGCCCCGCACACCGGCCGCCCCGACGCCGGAGCCGGAGCCGGCACCGCCCCGGGCACCGGCACCCACCGCACCCCCGGCGCCCACCACTTCCCCGACACCCCCACCGCCCCCCGTGCCCCCCACACCCCTGGCCGTCTGCGTGGGCGAATCGATGGCCGTGCTCCTCCCCGACCGCGCGGGCCCGCTGGAGTCCGTGGAGAACTTCCGGCTCGCCGTCGGCGGCGCCGAGTCCAACGTCGCCGGTGCCCTGGCCGCCCTGGGCGTGCCGAGCGCCTGGATCAGCCGGGTCGGCGACGACGGCTTCGGCCGCCGCCTCCTCGGCGAACTGACCGCCCGCGGGGTGGACGTCTCCGCCGTCGCCGTCGACCCGCACCGCCCGACCGGCGTCTACCTCAAGGAGGTCGGCGGAACCACCGGCGACCGCCACGACCTGGGCCCGGGGCGGAGCCGGTTGCACTACCACCGGCGCGGCTCGGCGGCGGCCGCCCTCTCCCCCGCACTGCTGGACGACCCGGCCGCCGCCCGCCTGCTGGCCGGGGCCCGGCTGCTCCACCTGTCCGGCATCACCGCCGCGCTCTCCGACGACTGCCTCGCGCTGCTCCGCACGCTGCTGGCGGAGCGCCGCTCCGACCGACTGGTCAGCTTCGACCTCAACTGGCGTCCGGCGCTCTGGCGCGACCGCGACCTCTCGGTGCTGCCGCCCCTGCTGGACGCGGCCGACCTGCTCCTGCTCGGCGCGGACGAGGCCGAGGCCGCCTTCGGCACCGGGGACCCGCACGCGCTGCGCCGCCTCTTCCCGTCGCCGGCCACCGTCGTGGTCAAGGACGAGGCCCGGCTGGTCACCGCGATCGGGCGCGACGGCACCACCGTCGCCGAACCGGCCCTGACGGTCGAGGTGGTCGAGGCGACCGGAGCGGGCGACGCCTTCGCGGCCGGCTACCTGGCCGGCACCGTTCGTGGACTCGACCAGCGGCGCCGCCTGCGGCTGGGCCATCTGAGCGCCGCCTGCGCGCTGACGACCCACGGGGACCAGGCCGAACTGCCGCCCGCCCCGGTGGTCGGCGCCCTGCTCGACGCCTCACCCGAGGCCTGGGCGGCCACCCGGGTGTCGGCGGATGGCATCGTGTCCCCTGTGCTCCCCGGAGCGCTCACCAGCACGTACGCCGCCCCCGACGACCCGCCGCCCCTCCCGCCGACCGCCTCCCGCACCACCGCTTCCCGCACCACCGCGTCCGCCTCCCCCACCGACCGCTCCGCGCCCGTCGTACCGGGGGGCGGTGCCCCCGACCCTCGACCGGCCGCCACCCCGGCCCTTGGAGCGCCATGAGCCAGACCGTCACCCGCGCCCTGCGCATCCTCGCCGAACTCGGCGAGGGCGAGCGCTCCCTCGACCAGTTGGCCGAGGTGCTCGGTGTGCACAAGACGACCGTGCTCCGACTGCTGCAGAGCCTCGAGGAGGAACGGTTCGTCTACCGCGACGCCGGATACCGCTACCACCTGGGCGCCGGCCTGTTCGCGCTCTCGGGGCTCGCCCTGGAACAGCGCGGGGTCCGCCGGATCGCCGCACCGTACCTCGCCGAACTCAACGCCGGCACCGGCCAGACCGTGCACCTGGCCGCGTACGAGGGTGGCGAGGTGGTCTACATCGACAAGTACGACTCCCGGCACCCGGTGCGGATGTACTCGCGGATCGGCCTCCGGGCCGCGCTGCACAGCGCCGCGGTGTCCAAGGTGCTGCTCGCCGACCTGCCCGCGCCCGAACGGCGGCGGGTGGTGGCCGGCATCGACTTCACCCCGCACACCGCGCGCACCCTCACCACGCCCGAGGCGCTGCTGGCCGAGCTGGAGAAGGTCGCTGCCCAGGGCTGGGCGCAGGACCACGCCGAGCACGAGTCGTTCATCAACTGCGTGGCCGCGCCGATCCGCGACGCCAGCGGCCGAGTGGTCGCCGCCGCCTCGATCTCCGTCCCGGACGTCGTGCTCCCCTACGAGCAGGTGCTGGAGCTGCTGCCCCAACTGCTCGCCACCGCACGGGCGATCTCCGCCGACTGCGGCCAGCCCCCGCGCCACTGACCACCCCGTACCTGCCGCACCCCGCACCCCGCCGCACCCCCGACCACCCCGCACCCCGCACCCCGCACCCCGCACCACCAAGCCCGAAGGCCCGAAAGCCCCGAAGCACGCACCACAGCACCACAGCACCACCCACCCCACCGAGGAAGCGAGCACGCATGAGCGTCCAGAACGACAAGACCGAGATCCGTACCGACGGCGCCCCCGCCCCGGCCTGGATGTTCTCCCAGGGCGTCCGCAAGGGCCCGATCCTCCAGGTGTCCGGCCAGGGCCCGCAGGACCCCGCCACCGGCGAGTACCTCCACCACGGCGACGTGAAGGCACAGACCCGCCGCACCCTGGAGAACGTCAAGGCGATCGTCGAGGCGGGCGGCGCGACCGTCGAGGACGTGGTGATGTTCCGCGTGTACCTCACCAAGCGCGCCGACTTCCCGCTGATGAACGAGGTCTACGCCGAGTTCATCGAGGAGAACATCCCGCCGGGCGGCGTGAAGCCCTGCCGGACCACGATCTTCTGCGAGCTCCCGCAGGAGCCGATGCTGGTCGAGATCGACGCCCAGGCGGTCGTCGCCTGACCCGCGCGCACCGCCCGCACCGCAAGGGCCCCGGCCCCGGCACACAAGCCGGGTCGGGGCCCTTCGCGCATGGCCGGTTCCGCCCCACCCCGACGACACCTTGCCCTCTCCCCCTCCAATGATTAGGTTAGGCTCACCTAACTACAAGGTCAGCTCGTCCGCCGGAGGTCCCGATCCCATGAGTCCGCACCCGCAGCACGATGCCGAGATTCCCGAGCCCACCGCCGCCGAACGCATCGGCAGCCTGCTGACCGCCACCTCCTCGGTGGTCATCCGCGCCGGCGGCGAGCAGCACGAACTCTCCACCCCCGTCTCGGTGCACGGCTCCCGGCTGCGGCTGCGCGCGCCGCTCGACTCCCCGGTGACCTCCGCCGCCGCCCGCGAGCAGGACGGCCTCGCCGTCGTGCTCGACCTCACCGACATCGCCCCGGTGGCCGTGCGCGACCGGGTGCGCGGGCGGCTCACCCTGGCCGGCCGGCTCCACCTCGCCCACCTCGCCGACGACGGCCTCAGCGTGCACCTGCGCCTGGACGTCGCGCACGCCGTGCTCTCGACCCCGTACGGCACCACCGCGATCACCGGCGCCGACCTCGCGGCGGCCGCCCCCGACCCGCTGGCCCGCTACGAGGCCGGACTGCTCACCCACCTGGCCGACGACCACCCCGACGCGCTCGCCGTGCTCACCCGGCTGCTCGACCCGGCGCTGCTCGCCGACCGCCCCGAGGTCCGCCCGCTCGCGCTCGACCGGTACGGCCTGGTGCTCCGCCTGGACCACCCGCACGGCCACCGTGACGTCCGCCTGGTCTTCATCGAACCGGCCCGCGACGCGGACGAGTTCGGCCACCGGGTGCACCAACTGCTGTCCGCCGCCGAGCAGGAGCCGGCCACCCACCGGTCCTGAACCCGGCGGATGCACGAACCAGCCCGCCCGCCAGCGAAACTGACCCCATATCGGTTATCACCGCCCCGCTCCTCCCCACCCTCGAACCCCGCCACAACGACGGCCGGCCCGGCCCACGAGAGAGTTCTCGTGAGCCGGGCCGGCCGGCAGGACGGGCGTGTCCCGCGCCCGTCAATCCACTCGGGTGCGGCGTCCACCCGGTCCAGCGGTCACCCGACATGACCATTCCGGGAGGTCGTTTCGCCCCGCACCCGGCGGTGGCAGATGATCCGACCGAAGGTCAGATCGCGACGCCGTGCGCCCGCAGGTAGGCGATCGGGTCGATGTCCGAGCCGTACTCCGAACCGGTGCGGATCTCGAAGTGCAGGTGCGGGCCGGTCACGTTGCCGGTCGCACCGGAGAGGCCGATCTGCTGGCCGGCGGTGACGGTCTGACCGATCGAGACGCCGATCGAGGACAGGTGCGCGTACTCGGCGTACTTGCCGTCGGCGAGCTTGATCTCGACCTCGTTGCCGTAGGCGCCGCCGTTGCCGGCCTTCACCACGGTGCCGGCCGCGACGGCGCGCAGCGGGGTGCCGGTGGCAGCGACGAAGTCGGCGCCGGTGTGGTGGCCGGAGGCCCACATCGAGCCGGCCACACCGTAGGCGGTGCCGAGCTTCGGGTTGGCCAGCGGGGCGAAGAAGCCGGAGGTGGCGGCGGCCGGGGCCGGAGCGGCCGGCTTCGCGACCGGGGCGACGACGGCCTGAACGGCCGGCTTGGCGGCGGGCTTGGCGGCCGGAGCGGCCGGCTTCTCGGCCGGAGCGGTCGGCTTGGCCGGCTTCGCCGAGTCCTGCGAGGCCTGCGCCTTGGCGGCGGGGGCGGCCGGCTTGGCGGCCTCGGCCGGAGCGGCCGGCTTGGCGGCCTCGGCGGCCTTGGCGCCGAGCGCGAGCTGCTGACCCGGGAAGATGAGGTTCGGGTTGGCACCGATGACCGAGCGGTTGTGCTCGAACAGCGCCTTCCAGCCACCCTCGACGTTCTTCGCGTCGGCGATCTTCGACAGGGTGTCCCCACCGACGACCTTGTAGTCGGCCGGAGCGGCCTCGGCGGCGGGAGCGGCCGGGGCAGCCGGGGCGTTCTCGGCAGCGGCCGGGGCGGCGTCGACGCTGGCGGCGCCGGTCCAGGTGCTGCTCTGGTGCGTGTGCCCGGCGGCCGGGGCCTCGTGGGCCTGGGCGGTGACGGTGGTCACCAGCGGGAGGGCGAACGCGGCGCCGGTGACGGCGGTGGCGATGCCGATGCGGACGGCGCGGGGCATGGCGATACGACGAGCCTGTGCGGGCATGGAAGCTGTCCTCTCCGACGCCTGCGAGGTGAGCTGTCGGGTTCGGGCTGGAGTTGCCCGGCCGCAGAGAAATGCGGCTTCACCCCAAGCCGGACCGTCAATTCGGGTCCGGCGACTTACCTGTGGGTCCCCCGCTCCTGCCGTACAGAGTTCGTTGCGAACCACCGGGCAGCGGCAGGACTAGGCGTTCCACCCGGTGGCCACCCGGGCTGACGCCGGGCGGTCGCTGAACTAAAACCCATCCGTTCGGGTGAAGCAATGTCGATCTCCGGAACCCGGGACCAAAGTCCGGAACACCGTGACGCTCCGCATGAAAGGCATGCACAGTAAGCGCACAATCCATTCACCGAGTGCACGTGATCCGCCACCCTGCGCCGATGTCGTCATCAGTGCGCACACGATCACTCACGGAACGGACATCTCCGACACACCCCCGGTGACCCTTGTCACGTCGGCCCCACGAGCCCCACCATGGGCCGTGACCACCACCGATGCCGGCACCCTGCGGTTGGGCACCGCACAGGGACGCTGGGTACTTCTGGCGACCGTGCTCGGCTCCAGCATGGCGATGCTCGACGGAACCGTCGTGAACGTCGCACTGCCCCGGATCGGCACCGATCTCGACGCCCGGCTCGACGCCCTGCAATGGACGCTGAACGCCTATCTGCTCACCCTGGCGGGCCTGATCCTGCTCGGTGGCGCGCTCGGCGACCGGTACGGGCGGCGCCGGATCTTCCTGCTGGGCGTCGTCTGGTTCGCCGTCGCCTCGGCCGCCTGCGCCGCCGCGCCGACCATCGAGGTGCTGATCGCGGCCCGTGCCGTGCAGGGCATCGGCGGGGCGCTGCTCACCCCCGGCTCGCTGGCGATGCTCCAGGCGGTGTTCCGTCCGGACGACCGCTCGGCGGCGGTCGGCCTCTGGTCCGGCCTCGGCGGGGTGTCGGCGGCGGTGGGCCCGTTCCTCGGCGGCTGGCTGGTGGACGGCCCGGGCTGGCGCTGGATCTTCCTGCTGAACCTGCCGCTGGCCGCGACGGTGATCGCGGTCGCGGCCCGGCACGTCCCGGAGAGCCGGGACGAGAGCTCGACCGGGCGCTTCGACGTGCTCGGCGCGGTCCTGGCCGCCCTCGCGCTCGGCTCGATCACCTATGCGCTGACCGCCGCCGGGAGCGGTCTCTCCGCCACCGTCTGGGTCACCGGCACGGCCGGGCTCCTGCTCGGCGCCGCCTTCGTCCTGGTCGAGCGCCGCACCCCGGAGCCGATGCTGCCGCTGGGACTGTTCTCCTCACGGCTGTTCACCGCCGTCAACCTGGTCACCCTCGCCGTGTACGCGGCGTTCAGCGGAGTCTTCTTCCTGCTGGTCGTGCAGCTGCAGATCGTCTCCGGCTTCTCCCCGCTGGTCTCCGGACTCGCCCTGGTGCCGATCACCGTGATCATGCTGGCGCTCTCCGCCCGGGCGGGGCGGCTGGGCAAGCGGATCGGCCCGCGGCTGCCGCTCACCGTCGGCCCGCTGCTGTGCGCGGCGGGCGTGCTGCTGATGCTGCGGATCGGGCCCGACGCCTCCTACTGGACGGACGTACTGCCCGCCGTCGCGGTGATGGGGAGCGGGATGGTGCTGCTGGTGGCACCGCTGACCGCGACCGTGCTGGCGGCGGTCGAGGTGCGGCACGCGGGCATCGCGAGCGGGGTCAACAACGCCGCGGCCCGGGCGGCCGGTCTGCTGGCGGTCGCCGCGCTGCCCTCGCTCGCGGGTCTGAGCGGCGACGCCTACCAGGTGCCCTCGGCGGTCGACTCCGCCTTCCGCACCGCGATGCTGATCTGCGCCGGGCTGCTCGTGGCGGGCGGACTCACGGCTCTGGCCACCGTCCACGGCAACGTCCTGGCCCCGGAGGACCACCACCCGGTGGCCGAACCGGACTGCCGCTACGCCTGCGGCACCAACGCCCCGCCGCTCGACCCCGGCCACTCGGCCCCGGAACAGGGCTGAGCCCCGTCGGCGGAAGCCCGGACCCCCGAACAGGGCTGGACCCCGCCGGCGGAAGCCCGGACCCCCGAACACGCCGAGGGCCCCGCCGCCCGAACGGCGACGGGGCCCGGTGACCGGGGTGGACAACCGTCAGAGGATGTCGCCCGGCGCGTACTTGGCGGCCTCCGGGTACGCGGCCGCGACGGCCTCGACCTGGCGGACGACCTCGGCGACCTGGGCACCGGCCGCACCGGTGAAGGACAGCCGGTCGGCCAGCAGCGCGTCCAGCCCGGCCCGGTCCAGCGGGATCCGGTCGTCGTTCGCCAGCCGGTCCAGCAGCTCGTTCTCCCGGGCGCCGGCGCGCATCGCGAGCGCGGAGGCGACGGCGTGCTCCTTGATCACCTCGTGCCCGGTCTCCCGGCCGACGCCCGCGCGCACCGCGCCCATCAGCACCTTGGTGGTGGCCAGGAACGGCAGGTAGCGGTCCAGCTCCGCCTCGACCACGGCGGGGAAGGCGCCGAACTCGTCGAGGACGGTCAGGAAGGTCTCCAGCAGGCCGTCGAACGCGAAGAAGGCGTCCGGCAGCGCGACCCGGCGGACCACCGAGCAGGAGACGTCACCCTCGTTCCACTGGTCGCCGGCCAGCTCGCCGGTCATCGACGCGTAGCCGCGCAGGATCACGGCGAGGCCGTTGACGCGCTCGCAGGAGCGGGTGTTCATCTTGTGCGGCATCGCGGAGGAGCCGACCTGGCCCTCCTTGAAGCCCTCGGTCACGAGCTCGTGACCGGCCATCAGACGGATGGTCTTGGCCAGGCTGGACGGCGCGGCGGCCAGCTGGACGAGGGCGGTCAGCACCTCGAAGTCCAGCGAGCGCGGGTAGACCTGGCCGACACTGACCAGCACGTTGTCGAAGCCCAGGTGGCCGGCGACCCGGCGCTCCAGCTCGGCGAGCTTCTCGGTGTCGCCGCCGAGCAGGTCCAGCATGTCCTGGGCGGTGCCGACCGGGCCCTTGATCCCGCGCAGCGGGTAGCGGGCGATCAGCTCCTCCAGCCTGCGGAAGGCGACCAGCAGCTCGTCCGCGATCGACGCGAAGCGCTTGCCGAGGGTGGTGGCCTGCGCGGCCACGTTGTGCGAGCGGCCGGCCATGACCAGCTCGGCGTGCTCGGCGGAGAGCCGGCCCAGGCGGACCAGCACGGCGACCGTGCGGTCGCGCACGTGCTCGAGGGACTGCCGGATCTGCAGCTGCTCGACGTTCTCGGTCAGGTCCCGGGAGGTCATGCCCTTGTGGATCTGCTCGTGGCCGGCGAGGTCGCTGAACTCCTCGATCCGGGCCTTCACATCGTGCCGGGTGACCCGCTCACGGGCGGCGATGGACGCGAGGTCGACCTGGTCGATCACCCGCTCGTAGTCGGCGACGGCGGTGGCGGGCACCTCGACGCCGAGGTCCTGCTGGGCCTTCAGGACGGCGAGCCACAGGTGGCGCTCGAGGACCACCTTGTGCTCGGGGGACCACAGCTGGGCCAGGGTCGCCGAGGCGTACCGGGAGGCCAGGACATTGGGGATCTGGGGCTTCGCGCTCACGCTTCGCAAGCCTAACAGCCGAGGTCAGCCGGACCCGCGCCGGACCGGCCCACCGCGACCGGCGGGCGACCGGCGGGCGATCGGCCCCGCCCCGGGGAGCGGCTGCGGCGACCCGCCGACCGGCTGCCGGTGCCGGTGCCGGTGCCGGCTACCGGTGTCCTCCTGCCGGTGTCCTACTGCCGTCCGCTGAGGACCGGCAGCACCTGGAGGCAGATCGAGTGCAGCGCGCTCCGCTGCTCGTCGCTGAGGGTCTCGAAGGACTGGTGGGTCCGGCTCATCTCGCCGCGGACGAGTGCCAGGATCTCCCGGCCCTGCTCGCTGATGACCACGATCTTGACCCGCCGGTCCCCCGCCGAGGCCTCCCGGCGGGCCAGGCCCAGGGCCTCGAGGCGGTCGACGATCCCGGTCACGTTGGAGGCGTCGCAGCCGAGCCGCCCGGCCAGCGCGCGCATCGGCACCGGCTCCTGGACGGCACCGAGCGCCTTGGCCTGCGAGGAGGAGAGACCGTGCCTGGCGGCGGCGGCCGCGAAGTCCTGGAAGTACGCGGCACCGACGGCGGCCAGCGCCTCCATCAGCTCGGCGTTGGTCGGTACGGTCGTGGTCGCTGTCGAACCCATGAGGTCAGCCTACGACCGAGTGCTTCATTATCTCAAGCTTTGATCACGGCAAAGATCCGGCAGTCAACCGCAGCACCGGTCCCGAAGCCCGGCCCTGGCCCGCCCCGAACCCCGGCTCGAGCCCGTGCCTCAGAGCACCAGCTGGTCGAACAGCCGGCGCAGCTCGGTCTCCGGGTCCGAGGTCAGCCCCGTGTGCACCGGCCCCGGCTGCACCACCGCGCTGCGCGGCGCGGTCAGCCAGCGGAACCGCTGCCCCGGGTTGTCCGACGCCGCCGGACCGGCCTGCGGCCCGCCCTCGCAGACCGCCTCGATCCCCTGCAGCGCCCGCCGCACCCCGGACACGTCGGCCACCGGGTCCAGCGCCAGCAGCCGCGCCTGGTCCAGATGGGTCCGGGCGGCCAGGTGGGCGCTCTGCCGGCAGTACAGCAGCACACCCACGTTGACGCACTCACCGCGCTCCACCCGGGGCACCGCCCGGATCACCGCGTACTCGTAGTCGTGCAGCTCGGCGACGGCCGGCAGGGCCGACCGGATCGGCTCGGTCATACGGACACCTCCGGCAGCCAGTCGCGCGGACCGGCCAGTCGCTCGGTCAACTGGGTGCGGTACGCCGCGCGCACCGCCTCGGGCGTGTCGAAGCCGGGTTCGTCCACCAGCCAGGCGTCGGGGATCAGCGCCACCGCCTCCTCGATCGCCGCCTCGGCCAGCGGTGCGAGCGCCTTGTCGGCGGCGAGCAGGTCCGGCTCGGCGCGCAGCAGCGCGTGGTCGGAGGCGTCGTACGGCCGGCGGGTCCAGGCGGCGGCACCGGCCCAGTTGTGGTGGAAGATCAGGCTCGCGCCGTGGTCGATGAGCCGCAGTCCACCGGTGGCGACCAGCAGGTTGGGATTGCGCCAGGAGCGGTCCACGTTGCCGATGAGGGCGTCGAACCAGAGCACCTGCCCGGCCAGCCCGGCGTCCACGTCGAAGCAGAGCGGGTCGAAGTTGAGCGCGCCGCTGACGAAGGCCATGCCCAGGTTGAGGCCGCCGCTGGCGCGCATCTGGTCCTGGATCTGCGGGTCCGGCTCACTGCGGGCCAGCACCGGGTCCAGGTCCACGGTCACCAGCTCGGGCACCGGCAGACCGAGCCGCCGGCCGAGTTCCGCGGCCAGCACCTCCGCCACCAGCGCCTTGCGGCCCTGTGCCGCGCCGACCCATTTCAGCGCGTACAGCCGCCGGTCGTCGGCCTCGACCAGGCCCGGCATCGAGCCGCCTTCTCGCAGTGGCGTCACATATCGGACCGCCGTCACCTCGGGGAGCACGGCGGACAGCCTATCGGGCATATGCACGGGGCGGGTGTCGCTCGGCCGCCGGCCCACCCGGGTCGCCCCCCCACGACAGCCCCCCACGACAGCCCCGCCCCACCCGGATCGTCCCTACGACAGCCCCGCCCCGCCCGGGATGTGCCCCGACGACCGCCCCCGCTCCCCCGCCCGGGTCGCCCCGGTGGCAGCCCCCGCCGCCCCGTGCGAACGTGGCGGACAGTAGCCGGGGAACGCCACGGCCACCACCCGCAACCGGCCACGACCCGCATCGGCCATGACCCGCACCACCGCACTCGCACCGCCGCACCCGCACCGCCACCGCCGCACCCACCGAGGACCGCGCCGTGGCGGACACCTGCGGCGGCACGACCCGCGGCGGAACGACCTGCACTGTGAGGGACGCACGATGGAACGAGCCCGGATCCTGATCGTGGGCGGCGGCTTCGCCGGACTGGAGTGCGCGCGCCGACTGGAGCGCAAGCTCTCCCCCGCGGAGGCGGAGATCTCCCTGGTCACCCCGTTCAGCTACCAGCTCTACCTGCCGCTGCTGCCGCACGTGGCGGCCGGTGTGCTCACACCGCAGTCGGTGGCCGTCTCACTGCGGCGCTCGCTGCGCCGCACCCACATCGTCCCCGGCGGCGCGATCGGGGTGGACCCCGCCGCCAAGGTCTGCGTGGTGCGCAAGATCACCGACGAGGTGGTGGCGCAGAAGTACGACTACCTGGTGCTGGCCCCCGGCAGCGTCACCCGCACCTTCGACATCCCCGGCCTGACCGACTACGCGCGCGGCATGAAGACCCTCGCCGAGGCGGCCTACGTCCGTGACCACGTGATCGCCCAACTGGACCTCGCCTCGGCCACCCCGGACCAGCGGGAGCGCGAGTCCCGGCTCCAGTTCGTGGTGGTCGGCGGCGGCTACGCCGGCACCGAGACCGCCGCCTGCCTCCAGCGCCTCACCACCGCCGCCGCCCACCGCTACCCGAGGCTGGACGCCCGGCAGATCAAGTGGCACCTCATCGACATCGCCCCCAAGCTGATGCCCGAGCTCGGCGACGCCCTCGGCACCGCCGCCCTGGAGGTACTGCGCGAGCGCGGCATCGAGGTCTCGCTGGGCGTGTCGGTGGCGGAGGTCGGCGCCGAGTCGGTGAAGTTCACCGACGGCCGGGTGCTCCCCTGCCGGACCCTGATCTGGACGGCCGGCGTCGCCGCGAGCCCGCTGATCGCCACCCTGGACGCGGAGACGGTGCGCGGCCGGATCGCGGTGACGGCGGAGATGCGGGTGGCCCCGTTCGAGGGCGTGTTCGCGCTCGGTGACGCCGCCGCCGTCCCCGACCTCGCCAAGGGCGACGGCGCGATGTGCCCGCCGACCGCCCAGCACTCGGCCCGCCAGGGCCGGGCGGTGGCCAACAACGTGATCGCGGCGCTCCGCAACCAGCCGCTGGAGCCCTACTACCACAAGGACCTCGGCCTGGTGGTGGACCTCGGCGGCAAGGACGCCGTCTCCAAGCCGGTCGGGGTGGAGCTGCGCGGCGTGCCGGCGCAGCTGGTGGCGCGCGGCTACCACCTGATGGCGATGCGCACCAACGTCGCCAAGTTCCGGGTCGGCGCGAACTGGCTGCTCAACGCGACCGCGGGCGACGACTTCGTGCGCACCGGCTTCCTCGCCCGCCAGCCCGCGCGACTCCGTGACTTCGAGTACACGGACGCCTATCTGACGCGGGACCAGGTCAAGGAGCACACCCAGGCGCTGCTCGCCAAGGGCTGACCGGAACAGCGGAACACGCCGTCGCCCCGCCCCCGCCGAATCGGAAGGGTGCGGGGCGACGTCGTGTCCCGCGTCGGCTACTTCGCCGTCAGGTACATCCCGCCGGCGTCCTGCCCGGCGGTGTTGCGGCACCCCCAGTCGCCGCTGGTCCGCGCGTACAGCAGGGTCAGGCAGCGCCCGAGCGCCTGCTGCGCGTAGTAGTTGGGGTGCAGCGACTCCTGCAGGCTGCCCTGCGAGGCGTTGAGCCCGCCGTCCAGGAACCGCGCCCACTCACTGGTGGTCGCGGACGGCGCGCTGGTCGAGCCGGCCTGACGGGTCGCCCTGGAGCAGACCTCGCGGCCCTGGAGCATGTCGCTCAGGTCCAGGAACTGCACGCCCTTGGCCTTGGCCACCCCGGCGAGCGCCCGGGAGATCTGCGGCACCAGCGAGTCGCGCGCCCAGTCCGCGTCGCCGTTCCAGAGCGGACAGCCGCCGGTGTCGGAACGGCTCCAGCCGCTCTCGGGGTACCGGATCTCGGCGGCGCGCGGGATCGGCGAGGGGTAGGACTGCAGCACGATCCGGTAGTCCCCGGCCGCGTACCCGGCGCCCGCCATCACGGCGCGGATCTCGTCGAGCGCCTTGCCGACGCCGGCCATCGCGGCCGGCATCCGGCCGTCGACCGCATCCTGTTGATCATCGTTGCAGTAGGAGTACCAGACGAGGTAGTCCTGCACACAGGTCGAGATCACGTCGCCGAAGCCGAGGTCGTTGCCGCCGATCGACAGGGTGATCAGCTTGACGTTGTTCTGCCGGGCCACCGTGGCGAGCTGGTCGGCCTGCGGGGCCTCGCCCTTGAACGACTGCCCGCCGTTGGCGGCGCGGAAGACGTTGGCGGCGACGGCGCCCGAGCAGGCCAGGTTGATCTGGGTCTGGGCCACGGTCGGCGCGCTGCGCACCTCGGCGACGTCCGAGCGGTCGCACCCGCTCGCGTAGGTGGCGCCGTAGATCCGGCTCGGGTCGTAGCCGCTGCCGGTCCAGGCCCGGTCGGTGCCGGCCCGGTTGCCGCCGCTGGCGACGGAGTTGCCCTTCCAGCGGCCGGCCTCGCCGGAGATGTAGCTGTCGCCGAGGCTGACGCTGGCGGTCGGGCCGCTCGGGGTGGCGGCCCGGGCCGGGGCGGCGGTTCCCGCCACCAGTCCGGTGGCGGCGAGCGGCAGGGCGAGCGCGGCGGCGAGCAGCCGTCCGCGCCACCGGGCGGTGGTGCGGGAAATGCTCGAACGGTTTTCGGGCACGACGGAACTCCAACGATCGGTCTCGCCCGCAGGTGGGGGCGGGGAGACACGGGGTGAGGGTAGGCCGCCGGCCGGTGGCGCGTTGAAGATGACATGCCCGCGCTTGTTACCGCTAGGTATCTGCAGTGAATTTCTTGCTCTGTTACCAATCAGTACTGATCGGCCCGAAGAATTTCCGGCCGGTCAATGCGGAGTTGATTTCGATTCGATCCGGATCGGATCGGAATAGGCATCACCATTGACCTGGAATCGAAGGCCGAACCATTCCCCGGGGTGGGCCGGACCGATTCAGACCGACCGCGACGGCGACCCGGCCGCACCGGCGATCCCGTGCCGTCCGCTCAGCACGGACGCCAGGTCCTCCGCCAGCCGCCCGGCCTCGGCCGGATCCAGCTGCGCGACCGTGACCCGCAGCCCGGGCGGCGACTGGAGCCGGTAGCGCGCACCCGGCGCCACGACCCAGCCGCGCTGCACCAGGGCGGCCAGCGCGACGGCCTCGTCCGGCACCGGCACCCAGACGTTCAGCCCGCTCGCCCCGTGCGCCGCGACGCCCCGCGCGGCCAGCGCGCCGATCAGCGCCTCCCGGCGGGCCCGGTAGGCACCGGCCACCCGCCCGACCGGCGCGGCATCGGCGCGCCACAGTTCGGCCACCGTGCACTGGAGCAGACGGCTGACCCACCCGGCACCCAGCCGCTGGCGCCCGAGCACCCGCCCGACGGTGTCCTCGTCGCCGACCGCGACCGAGAGCCGCAGGTCCGGCCCGTAGGCCTTGGCCGCCGAGCGCACCACCGCCCAGTGCCGCGAGCCCGCACCGGCCAGCGGGCAGTAGGGCTGGTCGACGATGCCGTGGCCGTGGTCGTCCTCGATCAGCAGCACGTCCGGCCGGGCGGACAGGACGGCGCGCAGTTCCCCGGCCCGCCCGGCGGTGAGCGCGGCACCGGTCGGGTTCTGCGCCCGGCTGGTGACCACCACCGCCCGGGCGCCGCCGTCCAGCGCCTCGGCGAGCGCGCCGGGCAGCGGGCCCTCGTCGTCGAGCCGGACCGGCACCGCGCGCAGGCCGAGCGCCGGCAGCAGGTCCAGCAGGCTGCCCCAGCCCGGATCCTCGACCGCGACCGCGTCACCGGGACGCAGCCGGGTGACCAGGATCCGCTCGATGGTGTCCAGGGAGCCGGAGGCGACGGCGATCGGGCCGGCGGGCAGGCCGTCCGCGGCGAAGGCCGCGCCGGCCAGAGCGAGCAGTCCGGGGTCGGCGACCGGGTCACCGTAGCGGACGGGTGCACGGCGCGCGGCCTCGGCGGCCGCCGCGAGGGCCGGGGTGAGGTCGGGCAGCAGCGCCGGGTCGGGGTTGCCGTCGGAGAGGTCGCGGGCGTGCGCCGGGACGGGCAGCCGGATCTCGTCGCGCGGGGTGTGGGCGGGGCGCGGGCGGATCCGGCTGCCCTTGCGGCCGGCGGTCTCGATCACCCCCCGGTCGCGGAGCAGCCGGTAGGCGGCCGCCACGGTGTTGGGGTTGACGCCGAGTTCGGCCGCGAGGTCCCGCAGCGCTGGCAACGGCATCCCGGGGGCGAGCTGTCCGGCACTGACCCCGCGCTCGATCTCGGCCGCAATCTCGCTGGCACGCCGACCGGTGATCCGATAGTCTCCTAGCACAAAACAGAGTATGCACTAGTACATAGAGGTTGTCATGTCGACCGTACCGGACAGCGACACGTCCTACGCCCGCACCCCGCGCACCACACCCACCCGCTACAAGGACCGGGCCACCTGGGAACGCGAGGCGATCCACGCGGTCCTCGACGCCACCTATCTCTGCCACCTCGGCTTCGTCGTCGACGGCGCGCCGGTCGTCCTGCCCACCATCCACGCCAGGGTCGGCGACCGCGTCTACGTGCACGGTTCCACGGGCAGCCGGCCGCTGCGCGGCGCCCGCGGCGAGCAGGGCCTGCCGGTCTGCCTCACCGTCACCCTGGTCGACGCGCTGGTGCTGACCAAATCGGCCTTCAACCACTCGGTCAACTTCCGCTCGGTGGTGGCGCACGGCACCGCGCACCAGGTCACCGACCCCGAGGAGCTGAGCATCGCGCTGGACGCCCTGGTCGACCAGGTCGTGCCCGGCCGCTCCGCCGAGGTCCGCCCCGCCAACGCCAAGGAGCTCGCCGCCACCGCGGTGATCCGGCTCGACCTCGACGAGGTCTCGGCCAAGAGCCGGAACGCCCCCGCCGCCGACGACGCCGAGGACCTCGACCTGCCGTACTGGGCCGGACTGGTCCCGGTCACCGGCGGCTACGGCACACCCCTGCCGGACGCCTCCACCACCGTGCCGCTCCCCGCCCACCTGCGCGCGCTCACCACCCCGGGCGCCACCGCCGCCGACACGTCCGCCCCGGGCGTCGACGGCTCCACCGACTGACCCGGGAGCCCCGATGCTGATCCGCTCCTGGGACCGCGGCGACGAGGCCGAATGGCGCGCCTGGCTCGCCGAGGGCCGCGACTTCGGCCTGCTCGCCGCCAACGGCGGGCCGGGCCACGGCCCGGTGCTCGTCCCCACCCACTTCCTGCTGGACGCCGACCGCGGCGAGATCCTGCTCCACCTCGCCGCCCCCAACCCCCTGCTCGCGGCCGTCCGGGCCGACCCGGAGGTCACCCTCGCGGTCACCGACGACTACGCCTTCGCCCCCGGCCACTGGCGCGGCGAGCCCGGCACGCCGACCAGCTACTACGCCTCGGTGCACTTCCACGCCACCGCGTCACTGGTCACCGACCCGACCGGCAAGGCGGAGATCCTCAACCGCCAGCTGGCCCACTTCCAGCCGGAGCGCCCGGACGTCCGGGTCACCCCCGGCGAGGGGGAGTTCGCCCGGCTGCTCCCCGGCCTGACCGGGCTGCGCCTGACCGTGCGCGAGGTCCGCGCCAAGTTCAAGTACGACGACAAGAAGCCGGCCGCCGAGCAGTACGCGACGGCCGACCGGCTCGCCGAGCGGAACCGGGGTGCGGACGCCGGGGCCCGTACGCAGTTGCTGCGCCGCAACGCCCGCCGGTCCGGCCGGATCCGCGAGGTCCGCCGCGGGCCCGTTCCCCCGGACCGCGCAATCAGCTGACGCCCCGTCACCCGTTCGGCCCATTCATCGCGACGCCGCCGCCCGGGCACTGGTCGAATGTGAGCCGAACCCTGCCCGCTCGGCCGCGCGGGCGGGACCGTCGACCCGGGGAGCGTGCGTGTCCAGGACCCAGACCCATCCGGCATCCGGCGAGGCGCACCTCGGGCACGTCGTCTTCATCTCGGCCGCCGCCGCGATGGGCGGGTTCCTGTTCGGCTACGACAGCGCCGTGATCAACGGTGCGGTGACGGGCATCCAGAAGCACTTCGGGGTCGGCAACGGCACGACGGCCTTCGTGGTCGCGATCGCGCTGCTCGGCTCGGCGGCCGGGGCGGTCGTGGCCGGGCGGCTCGCCGACCACCTGGGCCGGGTGCGCACCATGCTGCTGGCCGCGGCCCTGTTCGCGATCAGCGGCCTCGGCTCGATGTTCCCGCCGAACCTGGAGCTGCTGGCCACCTGGCGGGTGATCGGCGGCGTGGCGATCGGCATCGCCTCGGTGATCGCGCCGACCTACATCGCCGAGGTCGCCCCGACCGCCTACCGGGGCCGGCTGGCCTCGTTCCAGCAGATGGCGATCGTGCTCGGCATCACCGTCTCCCAGCTCGCCAACTGGGCGCTCAACCAGGCCGCCGGCGGCGAGTCCACCGGCCACCTCGGCGGCATCCAGGCCTGGCAGTGGATGCTCGGCGTGGAGACGATCCCGGCCCTGGTCTACGGACTGATGGCGATGTCCATCCCGGAGTCGCCGCGCTACCTGATCGCCGACCGGCGGGAGGAGCAGGCCCGCAAGGTGCTGCTGGAGGTCGAGGGCGAGGACGTCGACCTCGACGCCCGGGTGGCCGAGATCCACGCGGTGCTGGCGTCCACCCACAAGCCGCGGCTCAAGGACCTGCTGGGCGGCCGGTTCGGGCTGCTGCCGATCGTCTGGGTCGGTATCGGCGCCTCGGTGTTCCAGCAGTTCGTCGGCATCAACGTGATCTTCTACTACTCCTCCTTCCTGTGGCAGTCGGTCGGCATCAACGAGTCGAACTCGCTGCTGATCAGCCTCTCCACCTCGATCGTCAATGTGGTCGGCACGGTGGTCGCGATGGCCCTGGTCGACCGGATCGGCCGCAAGCCGCTCGCGCTGGCCGGCTCGGCCGGCATGGCCGCCGCGCTGGCCACCGCCGCCTGGGCGTTCTCCTACCGGCAGGGCACCGGCGACTCCGCCACCCTGGAGAACACCTACGCGACCGTCGCGCTGGTCGCCGCGCACGTCTTCGTGTTCTGCTTCGCGTTCTCCTGGGGCGTGGTGGTCTGGGTGCTGCTCGGCGAGATGTTCCCCAACCGGATCCGCGCGCTCGCGCTGTCGGTCGCCGCCTCCGCCCAGTGGATCGCCAACTGGGCGATCACCGTCAGCTTCCCCGACCTCGCCGACTGGAACCTCTCGGCCACCTACGTCATCTACGCGGCCTTCGCACTGCTCTCCATCCCGTTCGTGGCCTTCTGCATCAAGGAGACCAAGGGCCGCGCCCTGGAGGAGATGGGCTGACCGCCCGCGCCGCCACCACCGGCCCGGACCACCACCGGCCCGGACCACCACCGGCCCGGACCACCATCACTCGACACCGCCCGACACCGGCCGCAGGCCCCATGCCGCGCCCGGCGGCCCGTCCCCCGAGAGGAAGCCATGCCTGACCAGGGCGGCTCCCGGCAGAACGTCACCTTCCCCAGCGGCGGCCGCCAGGCCCACGGCTATCTGGCCCGTCCTCCCCAGGGCGTCGGCCCCGGCCTGGTGGTGGTCCAGGAGTGGTGGGGCCTGACCCCGTACCTGGCCGGCGTGGCGGACCGGTTCGCCGCCGAGGGTTTCACCGTCCTCGCGCCGGACCTCTTCGGCGGCGCCACCACCCACGACAGCGCCGAGGGTGCCAGGCTCAAGCGCGAGCTGCCGGTCGAGCAGGCGGTGCGGGACCTCCGCGGCGCGGTCGACCTGCTGCTCGGCCTGGAGGGCGTGGTCGGCGACGCGGTCGGGGTGGTCGGCTTCTGCATGGGTGGCGGTTTCGCCCTGCTGCTGGCCGCTGCCGAGGGCGACCGGGTGGCCGCGGCGGTGCCGTTCTACGGTCTGCCGCCCGACCCGGACTTCGAGTACCGGGGCCTGACCGCCCATGTGCTCGGCCACTACGGGGAGGACGACGCGTACATCCCGATGGCCGCCGTGGACGAGGCCGCGATCAGGATCGGCGAGGCCACCGACGTCCGCCCGGAGTTCCACTTCTACCCGGCCGGGCACGCCTTCATGAACGAGGAGAACCTGCTCGGCACCTACGACGCGCTCCAGGCGGGGATCGCCTGGAAACGCACCCTGGCCTTCCTCTGGGGCCACCTCGGCTGAGCCCCCGAGGGCGCCCCGCCGTCGGTCCGTTCGGTCGGTCCGTTCAGTCGGTCCGCTAATCGGATGGACACGGACCACCCGCCCCGGCATAGTCGCGGAGTGCAGAGCCGAACCCCGTCCCCGCCCACCGGCCGTTTCGCCTGGGCGAGCCGCAACTTCCGGATCCAGACCGCCGCCACCGTGGTCAGCGGGCTCGGCAACGCCGGCGCCCCGATCGCCACCGCCTTCGCGATCCTCGACGGCGGCGGCTCGACCGCCGACGTCGGCTACGTCACCGCGGCCCGGCTGCTGCCCACCGTCCTGCTGCTGGTGATCGGCGGCGCGCTCGCCGACCGCTTGCCGCGCCACCACGTGATGGTCGGTGCCAACCTGTTCAGCGCCGTCTCCCAGGGCGCCCTCGCCCTTGTGGTGCTGACCGGCGAGCCGGCCCTCTGGCAGCTGATGCTGTTCTCGGCCGGTGCGGGTGCCGGCTACGCCTTCTACTCCCCCGCCTCGGGCGGCATGATCCTGGAGAGCGTCACCCCCGAGCACGCCGCCCGGGCCTTCTCGGTCTACCGGATGGGCTTCAACGGCGCCCAGATCGGCGGCGCGGCACTCGGCGGCGCGCTGACCGCGGCCGTCGGCGCCGGATGGGTGCTGGCCCTGGACGCCGCCTGCTTCCTGGCCGCCGCCGCGCTGCGCTTCCTGCTCGAACCGCAGGCGCCGGGCGCCCCGGCCGAGGGCGGCGGGATGCTCCGCGACCTGCGCGAGGGCTGGCAGGAGTTCTCCTCCCGCCGCTGGCTCTGGGTCGTCGTGCTCCAGTTCTCGGTGCTGGTCGCCTGTGTCGGCGCGGTCGAGGCGGTGTACGGGCCCGCCGTGGCGAAGGAACGGCTCGGGGGCGCGGCCGACTGGGGCCTGGCGATGGCGGCCTACGGTGTCGGCCTGGTCGCCACCGGCGTGCTGATGGTCCGCTGGCAGCCGCGCCGGATCCTGCTGGTCGGCAACTGGGGCGTGTTCCTCTTCGGTGTGCCCGCGCTGGCCCTGGCGGCGTCGGCGCCGCTGCCGGTGCTCTGCGCGGCGATGTTCCTCTCGGGCGTCGGCGTGACCGTGTTCGGCGTCAACTGGATGATCGCGCTGCAGCAGGAGATCCCGGCCGAGGCGTTCTCCCGGGTCGCCGCCTACGACGAACTCGGCTCGCTCTCGCTGGCACCGCTCGGCACCGCCCTCGCCGGCCCGGCCGCCGACCTGCTCGGCCTCTCCGGCGCGCTCTGGACCTGTGCGGTCGTCTCGCTGGTGCTCAGTGCCGCCGTCCTGCTGGAACCGCAGGTCCGCCGACTGTCCCGACGCCCGGCCGGGCCGCCCGCCGACGTCCGCCCGGAACCCGCCCCCGCGCAGTGACTCCGGAGCCCGCCGCGGCGTGGTGAGCCCGGAACCCGCCACGGCACGGTGAGCACCGGTCGCGCCCCTCCCCGCCCCTTCCCGCCCCACCCCGAGCGCCCCCGGTGCGCCCCCGCGTGCGCCCTTCGGCGGGCAACCGGCCGGGGCTCCCGCTCGTCCGACCAGGTGACGACGCACGAGACCTGGGGGGCGCCCGATGCCGAAGCCACTGCTGTTCCTGGACATCGACGGCGTGCTCAACCCGGTCTGTCCCCACCCCGGGTCCGGGTTCGACGCCCACACCCTGCTCGGCTACACCGTGCTGCTCTCGGCCCGCCACGGCGACTGGCTGCGCGAGCTGGCCGGGACGTACGAACTGGTCTGGGCGAGCACGTGGGAGGAACACGCGAATACCCATGTCTCGCCGGCGATCGGCCTGCCCGAGCTGCCCTTCGTCCGCTTCACCGGCTACGTCCCGCAGCCCGGCGACCCGCGCGTCCCGCTGATGGAACTCCTCTCCGCCCGCAAGTGGGCACCCCTGCTGCGCTACGCGGCGGGCCGCCCGTTCGCCTGGGTCGACGACGTCATCCCGCCCCGTCTGGTCCGCGGCTCGCTCTGGCGCCGCGACCGGGTGCTGCTGCCGATCGACCCCGGCGAGGGGCTCGAACGACGCCACGTGGACCGGCTGCTGGCCCGCCCGCCGCGCCCCGGAGCGCTGTCCCCGGCCAAACGCCGGGCCGCGGGCTGACGTCCCCCGCCGGAACGCCCGGTCAGCCGGTGGGCAGCCAGCCGACGTGCCCGGCCAGCAGCGCGTACCCGACGAACGCCACCGTGTCGATCAGGGCGTGCGCCACCACCAGCGGCATCACCCGCCCCCAGCGCCGGTACAGCAGGCAGAACACCACACCCATCACGATGTTCCCGACCAGCCCGCCGACGCCCTGGTACAGGTGGTACGAACCGCGCAGCAGCGAGCTCGCCGCCAGTGCGGCCGGCCAGCTCCAGCCCAGCTGCGCCACCCGGCGCAGCAGGTAGCCGAGGACGACGACCTCCTCCAGGACCGCGTTCTGCCAGGCCGAGAGGATCAGGACCGGGATCCGCCACCAGACGTCCGGCAGCCCGGACGGCGCGACCGTCAGGTTGTAACCGGCCGCCTGCGAGCCCAGGTAGAGCACCAGCCCGGAGCCGCCGATCGCGGCCGCCACCGCCGCGCCCCGGCCGAGGTCGCGCAGCTTCTGCCCGAGGTCGAAGCCCAGCACCCGCAGCGACACGCCCTCGCGGACCAGCAGATAGCCGACCAGCACGACCGGCATCAGCCCCCGGCCGATGTAGTAGAGCTGCCAGACCAGGTCGAGCCAGGGCCGGCCGGGCGCGCGCGAGCCGTTCAGGGTGGCCACCTGCTGGCCCAGCTTCAGGGTCTCGGTGAGCGAGCCGGTGAAGCTGATCAGCGCGCCGACGCCGCTCGCCCCGAGCGAGAGGCCGAGGACGGTCAGCAGTTCCACCCCGAGCAGCCGACGGGTCGGCTTCACGGTCTCCGGTGCGGTCGGAACGGTCGTCACGGGGGTGCTCCAGCGCGGACGGCGGCGGGCGGACGGTGCTCCGGCCGCCGGCGGGCGACGGCGGCGGACCGGAGCGGTCATCCTTCCACAGCCCGCCGCGCGAACCCCGGCGAGCACCCCGCGACAGCCCGGGGGCAGACCCGGGCCGATCCCGGCCGAGCCGAGGCCGATCAGAGGCCGAGCCGGGCCGGCCCTACCCGACCGGCCAGGTGTGCACCGGCTCGCCGCCGCGCATGTGCTCCATGTACCGCCGGGTCATCGCCGCGAGCGCGGACGGCCGGTCCGTCCCGTACTGCTCGCGCAGCCGGTGGAAGGTCGCGCTCTGCCAGGCCGCGCCGTTGGTCCTGCGCAGACAGCGCTGCTCGATGATGCCGAGGTAGCGGTCCCGGTCGGCCGGCTCCACACCCCACGCGTCCAGCCCCTGGTGGGCCATCGGCAGCAGCTCGTTGAGCACCAGGTCGACGGCGGAGACGGTGGTCGACCCGCCGCCGCGACCCGCCCGGCCGGACCGCGGCCACTGGAAGACCGCGTCGATGCCGTACCGGGCCGCCTGCCGGAAGTTCTCGTCGGCCAGCTCGAACGGAAGCCTGGTCCAGATCGGCCGGGGCTGCTCGGCCAGTACCCGCACCACGCCGTAGTAGAAGGCGGCGTTGGCGAGCGTGTCGGCCACGGTCGGCCCGGCCGGCAGCGCCCGGTTCTCCACCCGCAGGTGCGGCACTCCGCCGCTGACGTCGTACACCGGCCGGTTCCACCGGTAGATGGTGCCGTTGTGCAGCCGCATCTCGGCCAGTCGCGGCACCCCGCCGGAGGCCAGCACCTTCGCCGGGTCCTCGTCGTCGCAGATCGGAAGCAGCGCCGGGAAGTACCGCAGGTTCTCCTCGAACAGGTCGTAGGCCGAGTCCACCCAGCGTTCGCCGAACCAGGTGATCGGCCGCACGCCCTGGGCCTTGAGCTCCGCCGATCGGGTGTCGCAGGCCTGCTGGAACAGCACCGGCCGGGTCTCCCGCCACAGCTCCCGGCCGAACAGGAACGGCGAGTTGGCTCCCAGCGCGAGCTGCGGCCCGCAGATCGCCTGGGCCGCGTTCCACACCGAGGAGAACCGCTCCGGGGTCACCTGGAGGTGGAGCTGGAGCGAGGTCGCGGCGGCCTCGGCGACCATCGTGATCGAGTCCAGTTCGAGCCGCTCCACGCCCTCGATGTCCAGGGTGATGTCCTCGCCGCGGGCGGCCAGGATCTGGTCGCTGAGCAGGCTGTACCGCTGGTTGTGGGACATCGCGTCGAGCCCGGTGTGGTCGAGCTCCAGGGTCGGCAGGATGCCGACCATCACGATCCGGGCACCGGCCTCCCCGGCCCTCCGGTCGGCGTAGCGCAGGCCGGTGTCGATCTCCTCGCGCAGCTCCTCGAAGACGTGCCCGCCGAGCCGGTGCGGCGCGATGTTGACCTCGATGTTGAAGCGGCCGAGCTCGGTCTGGAAGTCGGCGGAGCCGATCGAGGTGAGCACCTGCGCGTTGTTCAGCACCGGAAGGCCCTGCTCGTCGGCCAGATTGAGCTCGATCTCCAGTCCCATCACGGCCTTCGGACGGTCGAAGCGGTCCTCGCGGAGCATCCGGCCGAGCGCCTCCAGGCAGGACTGGAGCTTGCGGCGGTACATCTGCCGGTCCGACAGTTCCGCTCGAGTCGCCACGACCTTCTCGCCCATGGTCCCCACCTCCTGAGCCGGCCGGCCCTCGACCGTGCAAGCATCATGCCCACCCCGAAGATCGATACCCGAACGCTTCGATTGGCTTGCAATGCAAGGGAACTGACGTCGTTTCAGCTCAACTGCCGACTTGCCCGGCGCCACCGCCTGTGATAAACAGGTCACCCTGCGCACCTGTTCGAGTAGAATTCGCACTGCGCCACGGCGCGGTCGGCCATCGCCCGAGACCCGAGGACGGCCGCCGCGCCGGCACCGCGATCCTGCCCAACCGGACAAGGCCCAGGTCCCGTCACCGCCGACGCACCCGCCATGCCGGTATGCCGCACTCGCACGCCGATCTCGCACGGAGAGGCGACCTTGCCATGACTCTGCAGACCCCCCAGCCCCCGCCCAGTGCCCTGCGCGCGGTGCTCGCCGCGCTCGACTCGGAGACAGCGCTGCGCCAGCCCGCCGCCGCCGCGCTGCGCCGTCCGACCGGGCCGCTCCTCCCCGCGCATCCGCTCGCCGTCCACGTCCTGGACGGACCGCGGGCCGAACTCGCCGCCGCCCGCCGGACCGGATGGCGCTTCCTGATCAAGGACGGCACCGAGGTCGCGGCAGCGGCCGAGGTGGTGCAGGGGGCCGAGGGCCACACCTTCTCGCACTTCACCGCCGGCCCCTATCTGGACTCGACCGTCAGAGCGCTGCGCCAGGCGTGGCAGCTCGCCCAGTCCTCCCGGACCCGCTGCCAGCCGAGGCTGCTGACCTTCCCCGGCCAGTACGCGACGGCGCTGTGGCTGCACAGTCCGGACGGCGCTCCCGGCACCGATCTGCTGATCCCGCTGGCTCCGGCACCGATGGGGGTCACCGCGCACCGTGCCCACCCGGCCGCCGAACTGCTGCCGGTCCTGGCCCGGGGGCCGCTCGCCCGGTCGCCGATCGCCCGCCCGGTGCTCCTCGGCGCCCCCGCCGATCCGGCGCGGCTCGCCTCCGGAGCACTCTGACCCGTCGCCGACCGCCCGTCCGGGCCCACCCGATCGGGTCGTCCGTCCGGACCCACCCGATCGGGTCATCCGGTATGGCCCGGACGGACCGTCCGACCCATGACCCGTCCGGCATCGATTTCGGCCGCTCACCACCTGAACGGGTGATCTCTGGGCGGGGGTTGTGGCGCGTGTCACGAAATCGCTGCGCGCGGGTCCCGGGATGCCGACACTGGGAACCAGCGTGGAAGGACCTCCTGTCCTACCCACTTGAGCGCCGGTCCACACCTGGCCCGGCGCCGGACAGGATCCGACCACCGCGGCGGCGCCCGACGGCCATCCGGCGGCACCGCATCACGGGGAGGATCGCGGAGCGAAGCGAGGGTACGCGTATGTGCCAGCACCGTCCTGAGTGTCCGTCGGCCGAGTCCGAGGACCGCGAGGCCGCCTTCACGGTGGCCTGCCACCCCGAGCAGGGGTGGAGCCTGCTCTGCAACGGCGTCCTGCTCTTCGAGGACACCGGCGAGCTGCTGCCCGACGGCCGGGTGATCGCCCCGCGCCGTCCGGTCGCCAGCGCGGTCTGAGCCGCCCGGCCGCACCGGGGGCGACACACCGGCAGCGCCCCGGCAGCACCGGCCGCGCGCGCCACAGTCGCGGGCGCCACAGTCGCGGGCGCGGCGGAACACCACAGGGCACCACCGGGCATGACGGAGCACCACAGGGCAGGGCCCCGGCGGAAGCACCGCCGGGGCCCTGTCACGTACCGTTCCGTCCGCCGTCCGGACCCGTCCGGTCCGGACGGCGTGCCGGAATCAGACGCCGTACTCGTCCATCGGCGGGCAGGAGCAGACCAGGTTGCGGTCGCCGTACGCGCCGTCGATCCGGCCGACCGGCGGCCAGTACTTGTCCGCCGGGTTCACGCCGGCCGGGAAGACCGCCTCCTGCCGCGAGTAGCCGTGCGCCCAGTCGCCGGCCAGGGTGGCGGCGGTGTGCGGGGCGTTGCGCAGCGGGTTGTCGTCGGCGTCCCACTCGCCCGAGCCGACCTTCTCGATCTCGGCCCGGATCTCGATCATCGCGTCGCAGAACCGGTCGATCTCGTACAGGTCCTCGGACTCGGTCGGCTCGATCATCAGCGTGCCGGCGACCGGGAACGACATGGTCGGCGCGTGGAAGCCGTAGTCGATCAGGCGCTTGGCGATGTCGTCCACCGTCACGCCGGTCTCCTTGGAGAGCGGGCGCAGGTCGATGATGCACTCGTGCGCGACCAGGCCGCCGGGACCGGTGTAGAGCACCGGGAAGTGCGGGGCCAGCCGCTTGGCGATGTAGTTGGCGTTCAGCACCGCGACCTGGGTGGCGCGCTTGAGGCCCTCGCCGCCCATCAGCCGGACGTAGGACCAGGAGATCGGCAGGATGCCCGCCGAGCCCCACGGGGCGGCCGAGATCGGACCGACACCGGTGGCCGGACCGGCCTCCGCCTGCAGCGGGTGGTTCGGCAGGTACGGCGCGAGGTGCGCGCGCACCGCGACCGGGCCGACGCCCGGGCCGCCGCCGCCGTGCGGGATGCAGAAGGTCTTGTGCAGGTTCAGGTGCGAGACGTCCGCGCCGAACTTGCCCGGCTTGGCGAGGCCGACCAGGGCGTTGAGGTTGGCGCCGTCGACGTAGACCTGGCCGCCGGCCTCGTGCACCAGGCCGCAGATCTCGGTGATCTGGGTCTCGTACACGCCGTGGGTGGACGGGTAGGTCACCATCAGCACCGACAGGTTGTCGCGGTGCTGCTCGATCTTGGCCTTCAGGTCCTCGACGTCGACGTCACCGTCGACCAGGGTCTTGACCACGACGACCCGCATGCCGGCCATGACCGCGGAGGCGGCGTTGGTGCCGTGCGCGGAGGACGGGATGAGGCAGACGTCGCGCTGAGTGTCGCCGTTGCCGTGGTGGTAGGCGCGGACGGCCAGAAGACCGGCGAGCTCGCCCTGGGAGCCGGCGTTCGGCTGGATGGAGACGGCGTCGTAGCCGGTCACCTCGACCAGCTGCTGCTCCAGGCCGCGGATCAGGGTGAGGAAGCCCGCGGCCTGGTCGACCGGCGCGAAGGGGTGCAGCTGGCCGAACTCCGGCCAGGTCACCGACTCCATCTCGGTGGTCGCGTTGAGCTTCATGGTGCAGGAGCCCAGCGGGATCATGCCGCGGTCCAGCGCGTAGTCCCGGTCCGACAGGCGGCGCAGGTAGCGCAGCATGGCGGTCTCGGAGCGGTGGCTGTGGAAGACCGGGTGGGTCAGGTACTCGTCCTCGCGCAGCAGCGCGGCCGGCAGGGTGTCGGCGTCCTCCGCCACCTCGACGGCCTCGACGCCGAACGCGGCCCAGACGCCCGCCAGGTCCTCGCGGGTGGTGGTCTCGTCGGTGGAGACCGAGATCCGGTCCTCGCCGTCCTGGAAGACGTTGATGCCGTTGGCGCGGGCGGCGGCGGCGATCCCGGCGGCGCGGCCCGGGACGACCGCGGTGACGGTGTCGAAGAACTCGCCGTGCAGCAGCTCGACGCCGCCGGCCCGCAGGCCCTCGGCCAGCGCGGCGGCGTAGCGGTGGGTGCGGCGGGCGATGTCGGCCAGGCCGTCGGGGCCGTGGTAGACGGCGTACATCGAGGCCATCACGGCGAGCAGCACCTGGGCGGTGCAGATGTTGCTGGTGGCCTTCTCGCGGCGGATGTGCTGCTCGCGGGTCTGCAGGGCCAGGCGGTAGGCGCGGTTGCCGTGGGTGTCCACGGAGACGCCGACCAGGCGGCCGGGGAGCGAGCGGGCGTAGTCGGCGCGCACGGCGAGGTAGCCGGCGTGCGGGCCGCCGAAGCCCATCGGCACGCCGAAGCGCTGCGAGGTGCCGCAGGCGATGTCGGCGCCGAGCGAGCCCGGGGACTTCAGCAGGGTGAGGGCGAGCAGGTCGGCGGCGACGGCGACGATCGCGCCGAGGCCGTGGGCCTGCTCGATCACCGGGGCGAGGTCGCGGACCGCGCCGGTCGCGCCCGGGTACTGGAGCAGCACGCCGAACACGCCGCGCTCGGCGATCTCGGCCGGGATGCCCTCGGACAGGTCGGCGACGACGACCTCGACACCGGTCGGCACGGCGCGGGTGTTGATCACCGCGACCGTCTGCGGCAGCGTGTCGGCGTCGACCAGGAAGACGCCGCCCTTGACCTTGGTGACGCGGCGGGCCAGGGCCATCGCCTCGGCGGCCGCGGTGCCCTCGTCCAGCAGCGAGGAGCCGGAGGTGGGCAGACCGGTCAGGTCGGCGACCAGGGTCTGGAAGTTGAGCAGCGCCTCCAGCCGGCCCTGCGAGATCTCCGGCTGGTAGGGCGTGTAGGCGGTGTACCAGGCCGGGTTCTCCATCACGTTGCGGAGGATCACCGGCGGGGTGAAGGTGCCGTAGTAGCCCAGACCGATCATCGACCGGAGGACGGAGTTGCGGTCGGCCAGCTCGCGCAGCTCGGCCAGGACCTGGGCCTCGGAGCGGCCGCCGGGCAGGTCCAGCGCGGTGATCGAGCGGATCGCCTCGGGGACGGCGGCGGTGGCCAGCTCGTCCAGCGAGCCGTAGCCGACGTGGGCCAGCATCTTCTCCTGCGCAGCGGCGTCGGGGCCGATGTGGCGGTTCTCGAAGGGGCTGGCCTGTTCGAGCTCGGTGAGGGTCGCGGGGGTGGTGGGGCGTCCCGAGTTCGGCTGGGCGTTCATGGTGGTCGAGGCCTCCTGGTCACGGACCGGCGGGGGTGCGCACGCCGGGGCGCCTCGCCGCTGCGGACAACAGCGGAGGACCCGGTCGGACGAACCCGACAGGCCTCCCCCTCTGTCATCGGGACCTGAGAGCTTCGCCCGCGCGGAGCGCCGTGGGACGCCCCGCCGGCTTGCACCGTCGGTGAGGGTGGGGTCCGCCGGCTCCCTCGCCCGCGTTCCTGCCCTGCTTTCCAGAGTGACCTATCCCGCACGGTACGGATGCCTGAGAGATTCCGGGGAGGAGTTGCTCCTTCGGCGCCCCGACCAGCGGCTTCCACTGCCGGGGACTCTCCCGCGCGGGCTCGGCGGTCGCGCCCAGGGTACCAGCGGGAGGCCCGGCGATCACGGGTGCGTCCGGTCACTCCGCCGCCGCGGCACGATCGCCCGGCCTGCCCCGATCGGCCCAGCGCCGTGCCCGTCCGGCCCCGCCCCGGTCGCGGGGGTCCGGTTCATGGCTTTTGGTGTGAAGTGGCGGACCGGGCGGGCGGGCCGGCCGTCGTCCTGCGGGAGTTCCGCAGGATCACCGCACTGGAGGAAAGAGTGCAGACCGACATCGACCCCCGGGACCTCATCGGCCACAAGGCGGTCGACCGCAACGGGGACAAGATCGGCACCATCGACGAGGTGTATCTCGACGACGCCACCGGCCGACCCGAGTGGGCGGCCGTGCGGACCGGCATCTTCGGCCGGGACGCCTTCGTCCCCCTGACCACGAGCGAGTTCTCCGGCGAGGAGCTGCGGGTGCCGTACGACAAGTCCCTGGTGAAGGAATCACCGGACTTCGGCGTCGGCCAGCACCTGTCGCCCGCCCAGGAGCTTCAGCTCTACCGCTACTACGGGCTGGACACCCCGGTGGACGGCCGGCCGTCGGCGGGTGACGGCTCGGGCTCGGAACCGGCCGACCTCGACTTCGGCACCACCGCCGACCGGGGCACGGCAGCCGGCACGGCCGCGGTGGGCGCGGCCGCCGCCAACACCACGGGCACCACCAACGGCACCACCAACGGCATCGGCACGACCAACGGCACGGGCACCGCGCATCCGGCCAAGCCGCTCGGCCTCCACCAGTCCCCCACTCCCGTCCCGAGCCCGGCCGCCGACCTCGGCAAGCCGTCCGACCCCGCCCCGGAGGCCCCCGTGCGGACCCTCGCCACGCCCCTGCCCACCACGACGACACCCGCCGCGCCCCACCAGGCCGCCGAGCCGCGCCCGCACACCCCGGCGGCCCCGTCGGTCGCCCCGGCCGGCCCCGCCGCGGACACCGCGCACCCCGGGACCGGCCCCGCCGCCTCCTCCCCGAGCGGCCCGGTGGAGATCACCTGCCGCGAGGAGCGCCTGGACATCACCACCGAGTGGCATGTGCTGGGCACCGCAAAGCTGCGCAAGTACGTCACCAGCGAGCCGGTGGAACGGCGGGTCGCGGTGGTCCGCGAACGGGTCCGGGTCGAGCGGATCCCGGTCGGGGACGCGGAGCGGGCCGCGCTCAGCGAGAAGGAGATCGCCGAGGCGGTGGAGGAGGTGACCCTCCGCGAGGAGCGCCCGGTGGTCCGCAAGTACCTGGCACCGATCGAGCGGGTCCGTCTGGTGGTCGAGCGGTACACCGCCGAGGAGGTGGTCCGGGACGAGCTGCGCCGCGAGCACGTCGAGGTCCACGACAACACGGCGGCGGCTTCGACCCCGGTGCCGTCGGCCGCCCACGCGCCGGCCCGTCAGGCCGCCCACCCGGCGGTCGAGGACCAGGCCCGCCCGGCCCCGCTGCGGCCGCTCGCCTGACCCCGCGGAACGGCAGGACCCCGGCCGATCATGGCCGGGGTCTTTCCTTTTTGCCAAGGCTTAACCAATGAATATTTGACACACTGAAGTATCTCCCTGCATGGTTACTTCAGTTCATTCACTATGTACGAGAGGAAGCAACCGTGAGTGAGGCACCACAGCCCACCACCACGACCGAGAAGCAGAGCAGCGCCCGGGTCCTGCCGGCCCTCATCCTGGCGATGCTGTCGTTCAGCGTGGTGCAGACCGCGGTCGTTCCGATCCTGCCCTCGCTCGCCAAGGAACTGAGCGTCTCCGGCTCCAGCATCACCTGGCTGATGACGGCCAACCTGCTGTCCGCCGCCGTGCTCACGCCGCTGCTCGGCCGCTTCGGCGACCTGCGCGGCCGCAAGCCGATGCTGCTGATCTCGCTCGCCGGCCTGGTCGCGGGCTCCGCACTCGCCGTCTCGACCCACTCCTTCACCTGGCTGGTCGTCGCCCGCGTGCTCCAGGGCGCCGGCGGTGGCGTGCTCCCGCTGGCCATCAGCATCGTCCGCGACGAGCTGCCCAAGCAGAAGGTGACCGGCGGCGTCGCCGCCATCAGCGCCTCGATGGGCGTCGGCAGCGGCCTCGGCCTGGTCGCCACCGGCCTGCTGCTGGAGCACTGGAGCTACAAGTCGATCTTCTGGATGGGCCTGGCCTTCGGCCTGCTCGCGATCGCCCTGGTCGCCTTCCGGGTGCCCAGCGACCCGGTCACCGACAAGGAGGGCGGTGCCGACCCGCTCGGCGCCATCACCCTGGCCGGCTGGCTCTCCGCCCTCCTGGTCGCCGTCAGCCAGGGCAACCACTGGGGCTGGACCTCCACCAAGACCCTCGGCCTGTTCGCCGTCGCCGCCGTGGTCGCGCTGATCTGGGGCGTCATCGAGGTCAAGGTCAAGCACCCGCTGGTCGACATGAAGATGATGTCCCGCCCGGCCGTCGCCTTCACCAACCTGGCCGGCCTGCTCATCGGCTTCGGCATGTACGGCTCGTTCATGGTGATCAGCAACTTCGCCCAGACCCCGGAGAAGTTCGCCCACTACGGCTTCACCGCCACCGTGCTGCACGCCGGTGTGATGCTGCTGCCCTCCGCCCTCGGCTCGATGGTCGCCGCCCCGATCGGCGCCGTGCTGATCGCCCGCCGCGGCCCGCGCCTGCCGCTGGTCCTCGGTGGCGTCCTCGGCGCCGTCGCGATGGCCTACCTGGCCGTGCGGCACAGCCACGAGGCCGACATCTACCTCGCCTCGGCCATCTTCGGCCTCGGCATCGGCCTCGCCTTCTCGGCGATGCCCGCCTACATCAACGGCGCCGTCCCGGTCGAGCAGAGCGGCATCGCCAACGGCATGAACGCCGTGCTGCGCACCGTCGGCGGCGCGATCGGCACCGCCGTCATGGCCGCCATCCTCACCGGCGACACCATGAAGCTGCCGATCCCGATCGCGCTGCCCACCCTGGACGCGTACAAGCACGCGTTCTGGACCGCCGCCGTGGTCTGCATCGTGGCCGGCGCCGTCCCGTTCCTGATCCGCACCGTCCGGCCGACCACCGCGGTGGCCTCCGGCAACACGACGGCGGACCTCACCTCCGGCCGCGAGCCGGTCAAGACCGACGCCTGACGAGGCGTCCCGCCCCGCGCCCAGGGACAGGGCGCGGGGACCGGACCAGAACGGTCGCCGAGGGCATCGCGACCGTCCACGGCCCGGGAACGAAGCGGGCCCCCCCCGCGCCCCCCCCCGGGGGGGGCCGGGGGGGGGCCCCCCCCGGGGGGGGACCCGGGGGCCCACGGGCCGGCCCCCCCCCCCCCCCACCCCCCCCCCGTAGGGCCCCGGCC
>NZ_JBIVGI010000009.1:243459-255924 GCF_044748625.1 Kitasatospora sp. NPDC089913
GCCCTGGGCCGGGGCGGGGGGACCGGCCCCGACGGGGCGCCGCGGGCAGCGCCCCCGCCCCCGCCCGGGTACCGTGGCGGCCCCCCCGGCCCCCCCCGCGGGGTGGGGCCGCTTCGTTCCCGCAGCCGGCGGAGGAACCGGTCAGCCCTGCTCCGGACCGCCCCCGGCACCCTCCGCCCCCGCTTCGTCCCCGTCCCCGTCCTCGGCCCCGGGCCACCCCGGGCGCAGCGGCAGCGGCCGGGCCGGCTCCAGCGCCGGATCGTCGATCCGGAAGGTCCGCACCCGGCCCGGCCCGCTCCACGGCGTCTCGAACCGGACCGTCACCCGCCCCACCCCGCTGCCCTGCACCCACCCCGGCCCGTGCTCGGCGTGCCGCACGTCCTGCCCGGGCAGCCAGCGGCGCACCGGCACCGCCTGCTCCTCGGCCGGCTCCGGCTCCTCCTCCACGGCCGCCCCGGCTCCGGCCTCGGCCTCGGCCGCCGCCTCCTCCCGGACGGCCTGCGCGAACAGGTCCTCCTGGGTGTAGTCGGCCAGCTGCGCCACCCCGACACCCAGCAGCCGCACCCCGCCGGTGATGTCCACCTGGGAGGCCAGCCGTCGCGCCGTCTCCACGACCACCGCCTCGTCGTCCGTCGGCCCCCGCAGCGTCTCCGAACGGGTCAGCGTCGAGAAGTCGAACCGCCGTACCTTCAGTACCACCGTCCGCCCCGAGCGCCCGGCCCCGCGCAGTCTCCGCACACAGCGCAGCGCCAGTGCCTCCACCTCGCGCAGCACCCGGTCCCGGTCGGCCAGGTCGACCTCGAAGGTGTCCTCCACCGACACCGACTTGGCGTCCTGGTCCGCCACCACCGGCCGGTCGTCCAGCCCTATGGCCATGGCGTGGACACCGACGCCGTGCGCCTTGCCCAGCAACTGCACCAGCTCCGCCTCGCCCGCCTCGGCGAGCTCGGCGACCGTGTTCAGCCCCGCCCGCCGCAGCACCTGCTCGGTGGCCGGGCCGATCCCGGGCAGCGCCCGCACCGGCATCGGCCCGAGCACCGCGCGCTCCTGCCCCGGCTCGATCAGCACCAGGCCGTCCGGCTTGGCCTGCTCGGAGGCGATCTTGGCCATCAGCTTGGAGCCGGCCACCCCGACCGAGGCGGTCAGCCCGGTCCGCTCCACGATGTCCGCACGCAGGTCCTCGGCCAGCGCCAGCAGCAGCCGCTCCCCCGTCCCGTGCTCCGCCTCGGCCAGCACGGGACCGTACGGACCGGCCTCGAGGTCGACGAAGGCCTCGTCCAGGCTGAGCGGCTGCACCAGCGGCGACAGCTCCCGCAGCAGCCCCATCACCAGCCCGCTGGCCCGCCGGTAAGCCTCGAAACGGCCGGCCAGGAAGGCCGCGTTCGGACAGAGCCGGCGCGCCTGCGCCATCGGCATGGCCGAGTGGACCCCGAACTTCCGCGCCTCGTAGGACGCCGTCGACACCACCCCGCGCCCGCCGAGCCCGCCCACGATCACCGGCTTGCCGCGCAGGCTCGGCTTGGCCGCCTGCTCCACCGCCGCGAAGAAGGCGTCCATGTCGAGGTGGATGATGCTCGGCAGTGACCGCACCCGCCGATCATGCCGCAAGGGTCCGACAACGTGTCCGAACCCGGCCGCCGGAGGTCAGCGCACCCCTGCGCCGACCTGGCCGTCGCCACCACCGGCCGCGCCGTCTCCGGCGCCACCGCCCGGGCCGGCCGCGCCCGCGTCCGCCAGCGCCTCCGGTATGCCCGGCTCGCGCGGCCCCAGGAACAGCGGGTCCGGCCGCAGCCAGGCGTTCAGCAGCGCCTTCCCGGCCCCCGGGACCTCCCGGAAGCCGCCGTACAGCCAGGTGAGGTCCTTGACCTCCGGCACACCCACCGCGTACGAGTCGATCCCCGCCGCCTCGCAGAGCGCCAGCGCCCGGCGGACGTGGAAGTCCTGACTCACCAGCACCGCCCGGTCCACCCCGAAGATCCGGTGCGCCCGGGTGCAGGAGTCCCAGGTGTCGAAGCCCGCGTAGTCGCCGACCACCCGCACCTCCGGCACCCCGTGCTCGACCAGGTACCGGCGCATCGCGTCGGTCTCGTCGTAGCTGGTCCGGCCGTTGTCGCCGGTCACCAGGATCGCGCGCACCTTCTGCCGCTCGTACAGCTCCACCGCCGCGTCCAGACGGTGCGCCAGGTACGGCGAGGGCTTCCCGTCGAACAGCCCGGCGCCGAACACCACCGCCACCGGCGCCGAGGGCGCGCTCGCCACCGTCCCCACCCGGTCGCCGGCCGAGATCCAGAGCCAGGCGCTCGGCGCGAGCGCCAGTGAGCAGCCGAGCGTCACCAGCTGGAACAGCCGCCGCTGGGCCGGTCGCCGGCGCAGCCGCCGGCCGAACCCCGCCGCCCTTCGCAGCACCAGCCCGGGGATGCCGGAACCCAACCGCACGTGCCCTCCCTCGTCTCGGCTCACCGGGCACGACGACGCCGTGGGCCCGGACGGTTCCCCGTCCGGGCCCACGGCGTCGTTCCGGAGTCCCCGCGTCGCGCGAGGGAGAAGTCGGCCCTAGACCGCGCGGTTGCGCCGCTGCGCCAGCTCGTCCGCCGGATCGTGGCCGACCACCGTCTCGCCGGTGTCCGTCCGCTCGGCGTGCAGCCGGTCCAGGGTGAGCTCCAGCTCCCGCCAGACCGCGCCGACCGCGATGCCGAAGACCCCCTGGCCCCCCTTCATCAGGTCGACCACCTGCTGCGGCGTCGTGCACTCGTACACCGTCGCGCCGTCGCACATCAGGGTCGTCCCGGCCAGGTCCGCGACCTCGGCGACGGCCTGCAGATGGGCGACCGCCACCCGGATGTTCTGCAGCGAGACCCCGGCGTCCAGCAGCCGCTTGACGATCTTCAGCAGCAGGATGTCGCGGAAGCTGTAGAGCCGCTGGCTGCTCACGGGGTACACCGAGCGCACGCTCGGCTCCAGCAGCCCGGTGCGGGCCCAGTAGTCCAGCTGCCGGTAGGTGATGCCGGCCGCCGCGCAGGCGGTCGGGCCGCGGTAGCCGATCAGCTCGGAGGTCGGCGAGAGCCGCTCGATCGCGGGCTGGCCGGGCTGCACGGCCGGGAACCGGCCCACCCGCGGCAGCTCCGTCCGGGGCAGTTCGGTCACGGTGCGGGCGGTGCGCGGCAGGTGCACGGTGCACAGGCCTCCCGTGGCCACTTCGTCGCCAGTGCCGGTCATGCCTACCTCCGTCCACTCGTGCTGCGGGCAAACCGGGCCGCGGGCGTCGGACACCCGGGCAGCCCCTCCTGACGGTAGGCAGTCCCCTATGGCCCGTCAACGATCGCCACGCCGGGCCGAACAGACCACATCACTCAGGAGGGTGGTTTTTCGTGCCCCCAGTGTGGGTAGGTGCGCGTTTTTTGGCAAAACGGCCGTCGCCCGCCGACCCGAAGTCCGGCCGCGGGCACCGCCCGGGCCATCACCACCGAGCAACCACGATCAGCCCCCGGGCAGTCGGCGAGCCGCCCCGGGCCCACCCCGGGACCGGCACCGGGCGGCGGGACGACTACTGCGGGCCGCTGCCGCCGAAGTCCTCCGGCGAGACCTGGTCCAGGAACTCGCGGAACTTCTCGACCTCGTCCTCCTGCTCGTCCGGGATCGCGATGCCCGCCTCGGCGAGCACCTCCTCGCTCCCGTAGATCGGCGTCCCGGTGCGCAGCGCCAGCGCTATCGCGTCGGACGGCCGGGCGCTCACCTCCACCCCACCGGCGAAGACCAGCTCGGCGTAGAAGACGCCCTCACGGAGGTCGGTGATCCGGACCTCGGTGAGCTGCTGGCCGAGGGCCTCCAGGACGTCCTTGAAGAGGTCGTGCGTCAGCGGGCGCACCGGCGTCATGCCCTGCTGAGCGAAGGCGATCGCGGTCGCCTCGCCCGGGCCGATCCAGATGGGCAGGTACCGATCGCCCCCGACCTCGCGGAGCAGCACGATCGGCTGGTTGGAAGGCATCTCCACCCGGACACCCACGACGTCGAGCTCATTCACACACGCAACCCTATGGCTCCCGCCCCGGATATGAAAGCGCAGCGCCGACGGTGCTGGTCAGGGCCCCGGCGAGGGCGGTGCGCACGGTCCCGGCGCGACCCTCGCGGGCCGGGGCCCGGCGCCCTACGGACGGGCCCGCAGACCCGCCTGCACCATGGCCGCGTGCAGCCGTACGGAGAGTGTCGCCAGCTCCCGGGCGGTGGTCTCGGCATGCGCCCTGGTCTGCGGGTTCCGGTGCCGCCGCAGCGGGGCCACGACCTGCTCGACCAGCGCGATCTCCCGGTCCGCGGCGGCCTTCATGGCCCGCAGGTGCCGGGGCTCCAGGCCGTACCGGCCGAGCTCCGCGACCAGTCTGGCAACCTGCAGCGCCTCGCCGTCGTACCCGCCGTCCGGCCCCGGGGCGACCAGACCGTAGGCCTCCCACTCGGCCAGCGCGGTCTCGCCGGCCTCGGCGGCCGCCAGCAGTTCGGCCCGGCCCAGCCGTACCCCGGTGGCGGCCTCGGCCCCGGCGGTCAGCTCGCGGTCGGCCTCCTCCAGCGGGCCCGGCCGGGTGTCGGCGGCGGGCAGCGCGGGCGGGGCCTCGCCGCGCTCGATCGCGTCGAGGTGCTCGCGGATCACCCGCAGCGGGAGGTAGTGGTCGCGCTGCATCCGCAGCACGTAGGCCAGCCGCTCGACGTCGGCCGGGCTGAACTTGCGGTACCCCGAGGGTGTGCGCTGCGGCTCGACCAGTCCCTCCGCCTCCAGGAAGCGGATCTTCGAGATGGTGACCTCGGGGAAGTCGTCACGCAGGAAGGCCAGCACCGCGCCGATGCTCAGCAGCTCGTCGCCGCCGCGCCGCCGCCCGGCGGGCCGGTCCGGACGGACCGGCTGCCTGGGGGCCGCGACCACGCCCCGCGCGCCCTGGTCCGGCCTGGGACCGGACGACGCGGGGGTGGCCGCCCCGAGAGGAGAGGAAGGGGTGTTCGTACTCACTCGGGCTCCTGCCGACGTTGGTTTCAGTACCCCCGGTTGTGGCTGGCGAAGAAGACCAGCCGGTACTTCCCGATCTGGACCTCGTCACCGTTGTTCAGGGCGACCTCGTCGATCCGCTCCCGGTTGACGTAGGTGCCGTTGAGGCTGCCGACGTCGGCGACGGTGAAACCGCCGCCCGGCGTCCGGCGGAACTCCACGTGCTTGCGGGAGACCGTGACGTCGTCGAGGAAGATGTCGCCCTGCGGGTGGCGGCCGGCCGTGGTCTTGTCCGAGTCCAGCAGGAAGCGGCTGCCGGAGTTCGGGCCGCGCTGGACGATCAGCAGGGCCGAGCCCGGCGGCAGCGCGTCGATCGCCGCCAGCACCTCGGCCGAGAGCGCCGGCGTGCCGGTCCCGGTCGTGGTGTTGGGGTCGTACGACTCCAGGCCGGAGATCGAGATGGTCGAGGTGGTCTCGGCCGATCCCTCGGGCAGCAGCCCACCCCGCAGCGCCGTACCGCAGTTGGAACAGAACCGGGCCGAGGCCGGGTTCTGGTTGCCGCACCTGGGGCACGGAGTCGGGCCAGCCATGTTCACAGCCTCCTGGCGCGGCACACCCGACGGGTTGTGCCCGGCGTACGGGTCCGGAGCAAACCCTCCACCAGAGGTTGAGGGTGCTGACGGGAAACCTATGCGCGGCGCGCCGGAGGGGTCAACCGACGCGCCGTAGCCCGCCTGATTCCCCGTGTACTGGGCCCCGGCACCGTCCCGGTACATGGGGCGCTCGGCGTACTCCGCACCCTCCGGGGCCGAGCGCATGCCCGGCACACCGGGCTCGTCGTAGTTGCGGTGCAGCGCGGTCGGCGCCTCCGCGGCCGCGTCGCGGCCCTTGTTACGACCGAACAACTTCGAGAAGAAACTCACGGGCGAATCCCCTTGCGTGTGACAGACCCGCCCGTGGGGCAGGGTGAGAACCTCGGACAGACTGCGGGCCCGGTCGTGGATCGGGCCGGCGGGAGTGGCACTCCGAGTGTGCTGGTCACTTCGGAGCCGGCTTGGCGTACTGCGGCGTCTTCAAGTCGACGAGTGCGTCGACGACCACCTTCTGCTGCTGGGAGATCGTCGCACGCGCCTGGTGGCTCTCCAGAGTACGGACGACACCCCCCGGGATGTTCAGCGCGGGGGTCAGGTCCTGCGGATTCCCCACGACGGTGAAGCGGTAGGGAGCCGAGACCTTCTTGCCGTCGATCTGCACACCGCCGCCGGACACGTCCGTGAAGTAGGTGTTGACCACCACGCGCACATCGTTGATCTGAATCGCCTCCGCCCCCGCCGCTCGTAGTTCCTGCAGGGTGTCCAGCAGCATATCTGCCTTCACCTGCCCTTGGGGATCATCGACCGTCAGTACGATGCCCGGACCTGTGGCCTTGACGGTCCCGGCGAGCACGCCGAGTTCCGTCACCTTCTTCCTGGTCTGCTCCTGGGCCTCCTTGGCCTGGTTGGAGCTGTTCTCCAACTTGGCCAGGGACTGCTCCAACTCCGCCTTCTCCTGCTGGAGACGCTGCTGACGGCTGTCCAGTTCGTCGAGGATGCGAACCAGGTCCTCCTGGCGCGCGCCGCGCAGCTGGCTGTGGTGGTCGTTGGTCGAGCGGACCTGGATCGCGAGCCCCAGGCCGAGCGCGAACAGCAGCACGGCCACCACCAGCTGACCGCGCGACATCCTCGGCGGCCACAGCGCCGCCTTGAGCCGCCGGCGTCCGGAGTGGCGGTCCACGGCCTGCGCGGAGACCGACATCGGCGCGGGCTCGACCTCCTCCGGATCCTCCTCGAACCCGGGCTCCTCCTCGGCCCCGGACTCCTCCTCGGGCTCGGGCGCGGGCTTCGGAGCGGACACGGGCGCGGGCCGCGGCGAATGCTCCGGCGCGAGCACCGGCCGGAGCTCCGGCACGGGATCGGGCTTCCGCTCGGGCTTCCGCTCGAGCATCGGCTCCGGCGCGGGCTCGGGCTTCGACACGGGCTCAGGCGCGAGTTCGGGCGCGGGTTCGGGCGCGGGCACGGGTTCGGGAGCCGGCTTCGCCTCGGACGGTGCCACCGGTGCGTGTCCGGGCGCGGGCGTCACGCCGGGGGCGCGCACGACCGCGGCCCCGGGGACCGGCCGCGTCACGGGCCCGGGCACCCGCTCGGGCTCCGGGACACGCTCGTGAACGCGCTCCGGGTCCGGCCCGGCCTCGGCCACGACCCCGGGGGTCCGCTCGACCCGCCCGGCCGGACGAACGGGCGCCGGCCCCTCGCGCTCCCCGGTGCTCTCCGCCACCGCCCCGTCCTCGACCCCGGCGGTCGCCGTCCCGTCCGAGGACCTTTCCCTTTGCTTCTCGTCCCGCACGACTTCTCCCACCGATCCGTCCACTTCCTCCTCCGCCGCCGCGCGCCCGCGGCCCGGCTCAGGCACGGAAGACATGGCGCCTGATCGCGGCCGCGTTGGAGAAGATACGGATGCCGAGGACGACGACCACGCCGGTGGACAGCTGCGAGCCGACCCCCAGCTGGTCACCGAGGAAGACGATCAGCGCCGCCACCACCACGTTGGACAGGAACGACACGATGAACACCTTGTCGTTGAAGATGCCGTCCAGCATCGCCCGGACGCCGCCGAACACCGCGTCCAGCGCCGCGACCACCGCGATCGGCAGATAGGGCACCACGGCGTCGGGCACCTCGGGCTGGACGAAGAGTCCGACGACGACGCCGATCACGAGACCCAGTACGGCAATCACGGTGTAGCTGCTCCAGTCGCTGCGGAGGACGACCCGGTGGTCGTGGTGGACGGGCGGGAGCCCTTGGCGGGCGGGGAGGACGCCGAGGGAGGCGAGGTGGTGGTTCTGGCCGGCGAACTCGGTGAGCGCTTGGCGGGGGTCGTCCCGCTCGGCTTCGCCGAGGGCGACGCCCCGGCGGACGGACCGGAGGAGGCCGGAGCGGACGGCGACGGCGACGGGCCACCGGACGGCGAGCCGCTCGCACCGGCCGCCGGAGCACCGCTCGGCGAGGCCTCGGGCACCGCGGGCTGCGCGGTCCGCAGGCTCACCCCGACGGCCGCGGGCAGTGTCAGGCTCTTCTGCGCCGACAGGGTCGACTTGATGCCGTACTTCTCCTGCAGCAGCCGCAGGTACTGGCCGGCCATGGCACTCTCGAAGGCGCCCAGCAGCCGCGGCCCGTCCCCCAGCGCCTGCACCGTGTAGGGCGGCACCAGCGGCCGGTTGTCCACCAGAACGGCTTCGCCGGCCGCGCGGATCGCCGAGAGCGCGGTGAGCCGCTGCCCGTTGATGGAGACCGCCTCCGCACCCGAGGACCAGAGCCCGTTCACCACCAGCTGGAGGTCACGGTCGCGCAACCGCCCGCTGTTGGAGAAGCCCTGCCCGGCACGCGGGTCGACGTTCCCGCCGGCGCCCGTCCCGGCCGCGTCCTCCAGCACCAGCTTCACCCCGGGGCCGGTGACCTCGGCCAGACCGACCGCGCCGGCCAGGGCCGCCGGGTCGCCCTCACCCGGGGCGAGCGCCTGCCGCTGTGTGGTGTCGACCTTCCGGCGCAGGTCCTGGACCTGCTGCTGAAGACGGTCCGCCGAACCGTTGGCGTCGTTGATCCGGTGGATCAGGGCGTCCCGCTCCTTGGCCAGCGTGGGTTCCGCCTTGTGCGCGTTCACCGCCCCGACCGTGATGACCGCGCCGACCAGCGCCAGCCCGGCGCCCAGGGTGATCAGCCCGCGCACCGTCCCCGGTATCCGGTACGGCCCGGCCCCGCCCCGCGCGGCGGCCGCCTCGGCGTACCCCTCGTCGAGGCTGTGGTCCATCACATTGGTCAGCAGGGACATCGAGGCATCCGGACGGTTGTACCGTCCACTGCTGGCACCCTGCCCCGGCGTCGCTGACATGCCGACCATCGTCCCATGTCGCGCGAGGGCCCTGCGCACGCCCCCTGACCTGCAACTATTTCAAATACGCCAGAACGCGACCAACCGCCCGAAACGGACAGCGGGGCGGAGCGGCGGTCGCCGCTCCGCCCCGCTGCGGGCTCACCGCCCGGCGCTGTCGACCACCGCCGCCCACTCGTCGAGCAGGGCCTCGGTCGCCGCGTCGTCCGGCCCCTCCGCCCACAGATGGGTCACCGCCTCGGCCGGATCGGGCAGCACCAGCGTCCACCGCCCGTCCGCCTCGACGACCCGTACGCCGTCCGTGGTGTCCAGCTGCCGGCTACCGGCCGCCTCGACCACCGAGCGCATCACCATGCCCTTCGCCGCCCACGGCGTCGCGATGTCCCTGCGACGGATGTGCGCCTGCGGGATCCGCGCGTCGATCTGGCTCAGGGTGAGCTGGGTCCTGGCCACCAGACCGACCAGCCGGACGAAGGCCGCCGCCCCGTCCAGCACTCCGCTGAACTCCGGCACCACGAAGCCGCCGCGGCCGTCGCCGCCGAACACCGTGCCCTCGGCGGCGGCCGCCTTGGCCAGATCGTCCGGTGTCGTCGTGGTCCAGATGACCTGCGTGCCGTGGTAGGCCGCGACCTGCTCGGCGATCCGGGTCGTGGTCACCGGGAGCGCGACCTGCCCGCTCCGCCGCTCGGCCGCCACCAGGTCCAGCAGGACCAGCAGCGCCCGGTCGTCGTCGATCACCCGGCCGAGCTCGTCCACGAAGGCCACCCGCTCGCCCACCGGGTCGAACCGCACGCCGAAGGCGGCGCGCGAGGAGGCGACCAGCTCGCCGAGCCGGGCCAGTCCGGCCCGCCGCTCCTCGGCGTCCTCGGTCGGCCGTGCCTCGTCCAGCCCGCCGGAGACGGTCAGCGCCTCCACCCCGAGCCGGCCGAGGATGCTCGGCAGAACGAGTCCCGCGCTGCCGTGCGCGGTGTCGACGACCACCTTCAGACCGGCCTCCCGCACGCCCGTGGTGTCCACGGCCCGCAGCAGGTTGCCCGCGTAGCCGTCGAAGACGCTCGACGGGAAGGTCAGGTCACCGATCTCCCCCGGGAACGCGCGCCGGTACTCCTGGCGTGCGTAGACCCGGTCGAGCTTGCGCTGCCCGGCCTGGGAGAGATCGGCGCCGCGCTCGTCGAAGAACAGGATGTCCAGCGAGTCCGGCACCCCGGGGGTGGTGCGCAGGAAGATCCCGCCGGCACTGCCCCGCGCGGTGTGCTGCCGGGCCACCGGCATCGGCACGTTCTCCAGGTCGCGGACGTCGATCGCGCTGGTCTGCAACGCCGAGATCATCGCCCGCTTGAGAGCCCGCGCACCGCGCGAGTGGTCACGCGCGATGGTGACGGTCGCGCCCTTCTTCAAGGTCGTCGCGTACGCCCCGGCCAGCCGGACGGCCAGCTCCGGGGTGATCTCGACATTGAGGATGCCGGAGACACCGCGCACCCCGAACAGGTGCTCCTGCCCCCGGGACTCCCAGATCACCGAGGTGTTGACGACCGCGCCGGCCTCGATGGTCTTGAACGGGTAGACCCGGACGTTGGCCGCGATGATCGACTCCTCGCCGACCAGGCACTCGTCCCCGATCACCGCGCCGTCCTCGATCCGCGCGGCCCGCATCACATCGGTGTTCTTGCCGACCACGCAGCCCCGCAGATTGCTCTGCGGCCCGATGTAGACGTTGTCGTGCACGACCGCCTTGTGGAGGAAGGCACCGCGTTTGACCACGACGTTGCTGCCGAGCACGGTGTGCTCGCGGATCTCGACGCCCGCCTCGACCTTGGCGTAGTCGCCGATGTACAGCGGGCCACGGAGAATCGCCTCCGGGTCCACCTCGGCCCCCTCGGCCACCCAGACACCCGGCGAGATCTCGAAGCCGTCGAGCTCGACCTCGACCTTGCCGTCCAGGACGTCCGCCTGGGCCTTGCCGTAGCTCTCGTGGGTGCCCACGTCCTCCCAGTAGCCCTCGGCAACATAGCCGTAGACCCGCTTGCCCTCCTTGAGCAACTGGGGGAACACATCGCTCGACCAGTCCACCGACTCGCCGGCCGCGACGTAGTCGAAGACCTCGGGCTCCATCACGTAGATACCGGTGTTCACCGTGTCCGAGAAGACCTGCCCCCAGGTCGGTTTCTCCAGGAAGCGTTCGACCCGGCCCTCGTCGTCGGTGATCGTGATACCGAACTCCAGGGGGTTCGGCACCCTGGTGAGACAGACGGTGACCAATGCGTTCTTGCTGCGGTGGAACTCGATCAATTCCGAGAGATTGAAGTCGGTCAAAGCGTCGCCGGAGATCACCAGAAAGGAGTCGTCCTTGAGGGCGTCCTCGGCGTTCTTGACACTCCCCGCAGTGCCGAGTGGGGTCTCCTCGTTCGCATAGGTGAGATGCATGCCCAGCTCTTCGCCGTCACCGAAGTAGTTCTTCACCAGTGAGGCCAGGAACTGGACGGTCACGACGGTGTCGGAGAGACCGTGCCGCTTCAGCAGTCGAAGCACGTGCTCCATGATCGGCATATTGGCGACCGGGAGCAGGGGCTTCGGCATGCTGGAGGTCATCGGGCGAAGTCGAGTGCCTTCGCCCCCTGCCATAACAACGGCTTTCATTACGGGTGCGTCCTCCTTCGCGGTGGTGGACCGTTCGGGTCCATCAAACCGTTCCAGAGGAGGTCTACCCGGAAGGTATCGTCCGACGCACCGTGGCGACGTGGGACTTCTCTCAGATCACGTCTCAGACCGTGGACGGCGAGGAGGCCGCGCGGCCGCGGACGATCTGTCGCACCTGGACCGCGTAAAGAATGGCGGCCCACCAGTACAGCGTGGCACCCCACCAAATGAACGCCCAGCTCACGATCTCGGCCGGCCGGGCGATCCAACTGTCCCCGGCACCGAGCAGCAGAAGCGGAAACGCGTACATCAGATTGAATGTCGCGGCCTTGCCCAGGAAACTCACCTGCAGCGGCCCGTAGCCGTGCCGGTTGAGAATCGGCAGCAGCGCCGCGATAAACACCTCGCGCGCCAGCAGGATCGCCGTCAGCCACCACGGCAGGATCTCACGCCAGGTCAGGCCGACCAGGGTGGAAAGCACATAGAGCCGGTCCGCCAGCGGGTCGAGCAACTGCCCCACCCGGCTGATCTGCCCCCACCTGCGCGCGAGTTTCCCGTCCAGGTAATCACTGATGCCACTGAGCATCAGGATCAGCAACGCCCACCCGTCGTTGTTCGGACCGTCGAACACCGGCCAGAGGATCAGCCAGAGGAACAGCGGAACACCGACCAGCCGGCCCATGCTCAGCAGGTTGGGGATGGTGAGGACGCGATCGGTCTGGACCCGCGTCTCCTGGACCTCCACCCGGGGGCCTCCTGTCACGTATGGCAACTTTTCACGTCGACCTTACAACAGAAAAGCCCCCGACCGATTACCCGGCGGGGGCTCTTCCAGAAAATTTGTTCGGCGGCGTCCTACTCTCCCACAGGGTCCCCCCTGCAGTACCATCGGCGCTGTGAGGCTTAGCTTCCGGGTTCGGAATGTAACCGGGCGT